>JAAYXN010000471.1 GCA_012515885.1 Rhodococcus sp. (in: high G+C Gram-positive bacteria) | reverse complement strand
GGGCGGAGTAGCGGGGCGGTAACCATGGCGGCATGGTTGTAGCAGCACAATCTGGCCTGCTCACCTGCTACGTCGGATCCGAACACCGAGACGCGAGTTTCCGCTTCCACCCCGCACTCGGGGTAACCGCAGGTGAGCCCGGTCGGACCTAAGAACTCGATGGGCACACGAAGTTCGGCGTGGCCGGCGGCTCGGGTCACGCGTAGTGCCCGCTGCCACCGATCAGGCCAGTCACTGTCTTCGCTCGGCTGGTCACTGGAGAGTCGCCGTGCTGCGGCGATCGCCTCGTCTCGGGTGAAGTGGAGGCCGTCACGGGATGACCGGTCCGGGATTCTGTACATCCCTGGGGTGTCTTCGTCGGGCATCCACAGCCACCAGCCGCCGTGCTTTTCCAACTCCACCAAGGCGATCGGCCTGGCAGTATGTCCCCAGATAACTTCCTTTGAGCCGTCCATGCTCCCCGGATGCAGTCTGGGTGCGGTCTCGTGCAGCTTCCAGCCGCCAATGACCCACTCGAGGATGTGTAGCACGTGTCCTGGCTCGAGATTCCCCCGCAACTCCTGCAGTTGCAGTCGAGCGGTGACCTTGCGGCGTGCGCGGAGCGCGATGCGCATCGGCTCGGCGACGTCTGTGTGGTGCTCGACGATGATCCACGGGTGACTCATCGCGCGCACGTGCTCCAATCGGCCTTCGTCTTCCAACCGTAGAATCTGGCCAGGTCGAGGCGTGTCGGTGGTGTGCATGCGGCGATTGTCCCGCAGGCGACTGACATTCAGGGGCACACGAGTGGAGAGCCGCAGTTCGACCAACCCGATGTGGCCCTGCTCCGTTTAGGGCATGGCGAGTTCGGTGAAGTGGAGAAAGCGGCGGTTGTCGACGGTGAGTCACACTTATGACCAGACGGTCGCGCGGTGGCGGAACTTCGCGTTCCGCCACCGCGCCGGCTTGATCAGTGGCCGTGTCAGCCGACCTTCTGCGGGGATTGAGCAGGCTGCGTCGGCGTCGGCACAATGCTTCTTCCGCCACATTTACGTTCCCAATCCGGGGTGCCGCTGTGGTGGTAGCCACCGAACGGGATGGGGCTGAGGTGTCGTCCGCAGGCTGCGCAGTACATCGACATTGTGAACTCCTTCGTGGTGCGTAGGCGATCGGTGGTACTTGGCCAGCGTCCAATCGGAGTCGCCGGTGCGCGGCACCAGCGGGACGAGGTCCCACTCCGTCACCGCATCCGGCCGCCAGGTGGTTGGGCGATCGCGGGGCTCGCGGGGCTCGCAGGACAGCGCACCGACGCACCCCGGTAGGCCCGCACCCCGTGGAACACGGGCCCGAACGCAGGTAGGTCGGTTGCGCAGTCCGCCCGACCTACAATTCGTCCCGGAGTCGCAGGGTGACGACCTTCTCTCCACGATCGCCCAGGTGCACCACGACCAGCAGTGGGCTGCCATCCGCAGGCGTCGGACGTGAATGCCCCGGGTTTTTCGACAGCGTCATGCTCAGCGTGGCGCCGACACGGAAGCCCGTGGCATCCAGTCCCCGGTATGCCCGAGAGACGACGTCATGAAGTCGGCCCACCTCGGTGTTTTCACCGCCTTGCGGCCAACGGACGACGTACTCCCAGGCCCGCGGTGTGATCGCGACGTCGAAGATGAAGCCGACGTCGCGGGCAACATCGGTGATGTCACGCAGCAGGCCTTTGGCCAGCGCCTGCGCTCGGATGTTGCGGCCGCTGTGTGCCTGCGCAGCAGGCGATGCGACAAGGGCGGGCTTGATGCACAGGGAGGGACGTGTTCCGGTACGTGCAGGAGAATGAGAGGTCAGGGACATTGTGGGCTCCGAGAATCAAGCGAGGTGGTTGAACTCCGATGCCCGTATTGTTCACAGTGCTGTCCCGACCTGCAGCACACACATGCTCCGCGACCAACACCTCTCGCTGCGTATGGCCTGACTGAGCCGGACAGCCTTCGCTACCTCGTCGTCGTTGAACGTCCCGCCAGGTGTTTCCGCGACACGGACGCCGGTGCGCGACTCCTCGCTCTGGGTCCGTCAGACTGTTCGGGACCGGACTTTGCTCACGAATCGAGGTGCCATGCTGACCCGACCGGACGCATTGCAACTCGGGGCAGTAGCTGGTCACCGGCCCGTTCCGGTGGGCTCCGTCGCGGCCGGTACACCGACATCGGTGAGCGCGACCGCTGCGGTTGTTCTCGAGGAGGCCGCCCAACAGCGGATACTCGAGGTCGTCGCACAGTCGCAGTCGGCGAGCACGGTCCGCAACTACCGCGGAGACTGGAACAGATTCGCGCGCTGGTGCGCAAGCCGAGGGGTGGCGGCGATGCCTGCAGCGCAGGAGACCATCGCGAACTACCTGGTCGAGGCAGCGGACACGCGCACCGAATCCGGGACACGTGCCTACTCGCCGGCCACCCTCGCTCGCTGGGTGTCGTCGATCAACTTCTGGCATCGCACTCAGGACATGCCAGCGCCCGGGTCCGGACAGCTGGTAGCGAGCACACTCGCTGGTCTGCGCAGGGAGTACGCCAGCGAAGGGGATCGGCCCACCAACCGCCGAGATCCGCTGCGCACGGATGACATCAAGCATTTGGTCGCCACTGCGCGCCGCACCGCCGAGAGCTGGTCGGAGCAGGTCCGCGAACGTCGAGACTCTGCACTGCTGCTCCTCGGCTACGTCGGCGCGTTCCGCCGCTCTGAGCTGGTCGCGTTGCGATTCACTGATGTACGCCGTATTCGAGCCGATGGCCTACACCTACGGATCCGGAAATCGAAGACTGACCAGGCCGGACAGGGGCATCTGAAGGTCGCTCCGTACGGCAGTGACCATGAGAGTTGCCCGGTGTGCGCCGTGCACCGGTGGCATGAGGTGGTGTGTGCGTTCGACCGCGGCGGGCGGCCCGCGGTGATCCGCGCAGTGCACACGTCCGGGCCTTTCGACCGGCATATCTGTCGTGACCCGGCGACAAGCCCGGAGGATGCGCTGGCACCGCTGTTCCGGGGGATCCGCAAGAACGGGAACCTGTCTGAGACTGCGCTATCCGGAGCTGGGGTGCACGCGGTGATCCGGGCGCGGGCTGCGGCGGCGGGGTTCAACGATGAGCAGGTCGCGATGCTCGGTGGGCATTCGTTGCGGGCCGGGTTCGTCACCGAGGCCCTGTCGAACGGCGCTGATCCGCACTCGATCATCCGGCAGACGGGGCATGCGTCGGCGGCGACGATCGAGATCTATGCTCGGGAACGCGCCCCTTTGGAGAACAACGCGGTTCGGCACCTCGGTATGTGAAACCCCGTGCGGCCGCTCAGGTGCCGCTGTGCCCTTGGCCGGGCTAATCAATTGGTTTAGCGCAGAATCGCACTCAGTGGCAATTCATGCCGCGGACCTCAAGGAAAATCGAAGTCTAAGCACCGGAAAATCCTAGCCCTACCTCGGTTCAGGTAATCGTCGGCGGAGCAGAGATCGGCTCGTCCACTTCAAACGGGTCCACCCCATCTATGGACAAATCCAGCCACTCAGCGCCGACGATGTTCTCCCGTGCACTTCGGATTACGGCTCGGCGTCTGAGACGTAGGCCTTCCATTTTCTTGTCGAGCTCTAAACGAGCATCCTGAACCTTGAGTGGGTCTTCCACCAGCGCTTTTGCGGCCAGGACACTTATGCCCTTCTGGACGAGCCGGAACTGCACATACAGCTCGGATACCATGCGGGCAGTCTTTGGTTCAGTGACCATCATCAGCGCGTTGCTGCACGACGTATCGAAGTCGGTGGTGACATCCACCCACTGTCCCAGCGCCTTCTGAACTGGAATAAGGGACTCGCTTGTGACTACCCCGCCCATCCTCGTAACTCTGTCGCGGTCAACAGCGAATTCCTCTGGCACAGTAGATATATCGCTATAAGTCTTGGCGAGGTTCACCAGTTCCACCCATATGGGACTGATCGCCATGAGCTGCTGGTGCTTTCGCTGGGCCTCTAGCTCATCCGTGAGCCTCTTCTCAGCAGCTTCAAGCTCCTT
>JAAYXN010000470.1 GCA_012515885.1 Rhodococcus sp. (in: high G+C Gram-positive bacteria) | reverse complement strand
CTACGGAGTGCGGACCATTGGCGACTTGCTGGTCGGATTCAAGTGGATTGCCGGGGCGATCGATGCCTACGGACCTGATAAATACCTGTTCGGCACGGAAGAATCGCACGGATACATGGCGGGGAGCTATGTTCGCGACAAGGATGGTGCCGCTGCGGCCATGCTCACCTGCGAACTGGCGGCCACGCTCAAACAGGCCGGCAAGACGGTCCACCAGAAGCTCGACGACCTGTTCTGGCAACATGGCGTACATGCCGAGCGAACCGTCTCGGTATCGATGCCCGGAAGCGATGGCATGGATCGCATGATGGAGGTGATGGCCCAGTTCCGCTCGAGTCCCCCCGAGTCGCTAGCGGGGATGCCGATTGCAAAGCGCCGCGACTATTTGATGAACATCGTCACCCACTCCGATGGTACAACCGAGCCATTGCCAGAGCCGACAGGCGACCTGGTGATGCTCGATTTGGCGACCGAAGGAAACTACGTCGCCTGCCGCCCCAGCGGCACCGAGCCAAAGATCAAGTTCTACATGTTCACGTACACACCCGCCGAGCAGCTTCACGACCTCGACCAGGCGAAACAAGAGCTACAAGACCGGCTCGACGCCATGGAAGGGGACCTGCGAAATTTTGCCGGAGTGTAGCGGTTTCCCAGCTGCAAGCTGGGGCCGAGTTTATCGCAGGAATCCGATGTTGAAGCTGAACACCTGCAAATCGTCGGTGTCGGCTTTCACCACGGGCCACGCAAAGTCCAGCGCGATCGGCGCTGGGCCCATCGCCGGGACCGTAATTCGCAGGCCCACGCCCGGGGCTACCCGGAAGTCGTCGAGCGATGCACGTGGTTCGGTGGTGCCGAAGTCGCAGAATACTACCCCGTGCAGCATGTCGTCGGCAGTAATGGGAAACATGTATTCGGCCGAATTGAGCCACTGAAACTCGCCACCCACCTGGACGCCGCTGGCAGATACCGGTGAGGCACCACGGAAGTCGAATCCTCGCATCGTGGAAAAACCACCCGCGAAGAAGTGTTCGTAGATGGGCGTGTCGTTGCCGGTGACGTTTACTTGCGTTCCCAGGCTCAGCACGTGCCGACCGGAGTGATCGGCCCGCTCACGCATGAGAAAGTACTTACGAAGATCGATACCCGCTCGCGGGTAATCGAACGTTCCGATTACCTGCTCGCCGTAGACTTCAAAATAGTGACCCTGCGTCGGCAGAAAGTCGCTATCGCGGGTATTGTTCACCAGCGATAAGCGGAATCCGTGCAAGTAGTTCGATCCTGACACCTCACTCAACTCGGGATCGGCCGGCACCGAGGGGTTGGTGATTCGCACGCGTTCGCCCCGATAGGTCAGCATGGTCGAGACGTCGCTTTGGACCCACTGGTACCCGAAGCCGATCCGCCCTCCAAGTCGCTCTTCGTCCCAGTCCTGGAACCGCCGATCGAAATACGATCCGCTGAGCGTAAAGCTAACCGGGGTGTCCCACAGGTACGGTTCTTGAAAGCTTGCCAGGTAGCGCTGAACTTGCGAGCCGGGTGCTGCTTCGAGGCGAAACCGCTGGCCGCCGCCACGCCACGCCGTGCCGTTCCACACGTCCTGCCAGCTCGAAGGGGGGCGCCGCCAATCGAAGTTCTTCTCATCGAGCAGGATCTGGCCCACAACGCCAGCGTCGGAGTTTACTCCCACACCCATTACGAAACGGCCAGTTTGCGTCTCTTGTAAATGGACATTCACATCGACCACCGGATCGCTGAACGGTTGTGGCAACCCACCTGGGGGGCCTGGCACAAATGCTTCGTTGGTCGGATAGGGGGTAATGGGCGAGGTCTGCGGCAGCGACGGTGGGGGGAGATTTTCCACGTACTGAGCCGGCTGCACAGGGTAGCGTCCGGGCTGCGTTGCCTGCGGGCCAGTCGGCTGAACCACCTGCCCCCCGTAGGGAGATTGCACGGGATTGTACGGAGCTGGTGCCGAATTCCCGGGGTTCACGACAGGGGCCGTTTCGCCACTCCCCGAGGTCCAACTTACGCGTGGCTGAGGAGACTGGCCGCGGTAGGTAGCGCCCGCTGCTTGCGAGTAACGATCGTGCGGTCCGATCGAAAGGTGCTGGTACGCTGGGTTCACACTTTGCTCGGCAGCCGCAGGGCTTTCCGGATCGGGATACTTGCGGACCGTGTGCGTGTAGGGCCCGGGCTGGGGAACGGCTGGTGCGGCGGGGGCGTCGAACGAAGTGGCAACCACCTGCCCCTCACGGTCGATCTCCAGCTCCATGTCGACGGTCGGCACTCCCGGTTCGGCCGGTTGGGTGTTTTCGACATAGTAGCTTCTTACCACATGTTCCACGGGAGCACCGGCCTGGGGATCGGGGCTTTGCCCACGGTAGTTGCCATTGGCGTTAAAGATTT
>JAAYXN010000469.1 GCA_012515885.1 Rhodococcus sp. (in: high G+C Gram-positive bacteria) | reverse complement strand
GCAGCTTGTCGAGGTGGGTATAGAGCATCGACACGTACTGCTGTTCCCGTTCACGCTCAAGTTCAGCAACGTGCTCGGGTGAGGACGCGTTCTCGTCTGGCAAAGGAACTCCTGGTTCAAAGACATCTGCAGTCACGATGTACCGATCGGTGGCCACACGAAAAGACACTGCTCATACCGGGAAAAAGTGGCCGTAGCAGTCTAGTCCCGAAAGGTTGCTGTCCGCAGAATGCCTGGTCAGGAGTGGGGTGCTGTCACCAACCGCGAGCGCGCCACTCACCAAGGTGCGGGCGCTCGGTGCCTAAGGTCGTGTCGTCGCCGTGGCCGGGATACACGACTGTGTCGTCGGGGTAGCGCGCGAAAAGTTTGGTTTCCACGTCACCAAGCAGCGACGCGAACGCTTCCGCATCGGGGGTTTTGCCCACTCCACCGGGAAATAGTGAATCCCCGGTGAAAAGGTGCGTCTGATCACCCGCTGTCAGTGCGAGCGCGATGCCGCCAGGGGTGTGGCCGGCGAGATGGATGACGGCGATGTCGAGCTCACCCACAGTGAGCGTCTGATCGTCGGCGAGTTCACGTGTGGGGGAGACGGGCAGGGCGTGAGCATCCAACAGGTGGGCGGCGGTGTCGACGCCGGTGGTCTTCGTCACCGATTCCAGTGCCAGCCAGTGGTCCGCATGCTGATGGGTGGTGACGACGAGTTGAAGGTCGACGTCGGCCTGCTCAATGAGATCGATGACGCGGTGGGCGTCGTTGGCGGCATCGATCAGCATGCCTGCGCGGCTTGCGGAACAAATCACCAGGTAAACGTTGTTGTCCATGGGGCCCACCGACATCTTGATGATTTCCGCACCGGGGACCGTGCGCCTGATGGCTGGACCACCAGCGGCAATGTGTCCCGAATAGGTGTCCTCGATCGTCACAGCAGGCATATCTGGCATGTCAGGCATGGTCTGGAGGCTACCGTCCTGTCGGTCAGACTTCGCGTCCTGCAAATGTGTCGGTGCTCAGTTCTACGATGGTGGATGGCAGTGTCTGGTCTCAAACCGTGAAGGGATTTTCAGTGGCAGATCGACTGATCGTGCGTGGTGCCCGTGAGCACAATCTGCGGGGTGTAGACCTTGATCTGCCTCGGGACAGCCTGATCGTGTTTACGGGACTGTCTGGTTCAGGTAAATCGTCACTCGCCTTCGACACGATTTTCGCGGAAGGTCAGCGCCGCTACGTCGAGTCCCTGTCGGCCTATGCCCGTCAATTCTTGGGGCAGATGGATAAGCCGGACGTCGACTTCATTGAAGGTCTGTCCCCAGCCGTGTCGATCGACCAAAAATCGACGAACCGCAACCCGCGGTCCACAGTCGGAACCATTACCGAGGTGTACGACTACCTGCGTCTGCTCTTTGCGCGCGCTGGCACTCCGCACTGCCCGGTGTGCGACGCGCAGATCGCACGGCAGACGCCGCAGCAAATCGTGGACCAGGTCCTTGAGATGGAGGAAGGCACAAGGTTCCAGGTCCTCGCGCCGGTCGTCCGTACCCGCAAGGGCGAGTTCGTTGACCTCTTCGACCAGCTCAATACACAGGGTTACTCCCGCGTGCGGGTAGACGGCACGATCCACCAACTCACCGACCCGCCGACCTTGAAGAAGCAGGAAAAGCACGACATCGAGGTGGTCGTGGATCGCCTGACGGTCAAGGCCAGTTCCAAGCAGCGTCTCACCGATTCGATTGAAACAGCGTTGGGCCTCGCGGACGGCATTGTTGTCCTCGATTTCGTTGACCGCGACGAAGATGCCTCAGATCGTGAGCGCCGATTCTCGGAAAAACTTGCCTGCCCCAATGGGCACCCGTTGTCGATCGATGATCTTGAGCCGCGGTCGTTTTCGTTCAACTCCCCATACGGTGCCTGCCCGGAATGCACGGGTCTGGGCATCCGTAAGGAAGTCGACGCCGACCTCGTTGTTCCCGATCCAGATCTGACACTCGCTGAAGGCGCGATTGCTCCGTGGTCGAATGGCCAGACGTCGGAATACTTTGCGCGGTTGCTGTCCGGCCTCGGTGATGTCCTCGGATTCGACATGGATACGCCGTGGAAGAAGCTGCCCGCCAAGGCTCGCAAAGCGATCATTGAGGGCAGTACCGAACAGGTGCATGTGCGGTACCGAAACCGCTATGGGCGTACCCGTTCTTACTATGCCGAGTTTGAAGGCGTCATGCCGTTCCTGCATCGCCGTCTTGAGCAAACCGAGTCGGACTACATGAAGGAACGCTACGACGGCTACATGCGGGACACTCCGTGCCCGGCCTGCGGGGGAGCGCGTCTGCGTCCAGAGATTCTGTCGGTGCGGATTGCTAGCGCTGAGCACGGAACCAAGTCGATCGCCGACGTGGCAGAGCTATCTATCGCCAACTGCGCTGAGTTCCTGGGTAGCCTCAAGCTCGGTTCTCGCGAAGAAGCCATTGCGGGGCAGGTGCTCAAAGAAGTACAGGCACGGCTCGGTTTCCTCCTCGATGTCGGCCTGGAGTATCTGTCGCTCTCTCGTGCTGCAGGCACCCTGTCCGGTGGTGAGGCGCAGCGCATTCGCCTGGCCACCCAGATCGGTTCCG
>JAAYXN010000468.1 GCA_012515885.1 Rhodococcus sp. (in: high G+C Gram-positive bacteria) | reverse complement strand
TGCACCGACATCCAGATCAAGATGGCTCAAGGTGCCAAGCCCGGTGAGGGCGGTCAGTTGCCCGCGCACAAGGTGTACCCGTGGGTTGCTGAAGTGCGTCACTCGACGCCAGGCGTCGGCCTCATTTCGCCGCCTCCGCACCACGACATTTACTCGATCGAGGATCTCGCGCAGCTGATCCACGACCTCAAGAACGCCAACCCGCAGGCACGTATCCACGTGAAACTGGTCTCTGAGGTCGGTGTCGGCACCGTCGCTGCGGGTGTGTCCAAGGCACACGCGGACGTCGTTCTCATTTCCGGCCACGACGGCGGAACCGGCGCTACCCCGCTCACTTCGGTTAAGCACGCGGGTGCCCCGTGGGAGCTTGGTTTGGCGGAGACACAGCAGACACTGCTGCTCAACGGCCTGCGTGACCGCATCGTCGTCCAGGTCGACGGCCAGCTCAAGACGGGCCGCGACGTCATGATTGCTGCTCTGCTCGGCGGCGAGGAGTACGGTTTCGCGACCGCGCCTCTCGTGGTCTCCGGCTGCATCATGATGCGTGTCTGCCACCTCGACACCTGCCCGGTGGGTGTGGCCACCCAAAACCCGGTTCTGCGTGAACGCTTCACCGGCAAGCCGGAATTCGTTGAGAACTTCTTCCTCTACATCGCGGAAGAAGTCCGCGAATACATGGCTGAGCTTGGCTTCCGCACCCTCGATGAGGCGATCGGCCAGGTCGATGTCCTCGACACCACCAAGGCCATCGAGCACTGGAAGGGCAGCAAGGCCGGCAACCTCGACCTGTCGCCGATCCTCGCCCAGCCCGAGTCAGTGTTCAAAGACCAGGACGTGTACTGCACCAAGACGCAGGACCACGGCCTGGACAAGGCACTCGACAACACGCTGATCGAACTCGCACAGCCCGCGTTGAAGAACGGGGAAAAGGTCGTCATCGACACCCCCGTCACCAACGTCAACCGCACCGTCGGCACCATGCTTGGCCACGAACTGACCAAGGCATACGGCGGTGAAGGCTTGCCGGACGGCACCATCGACATCACGTTCACCGGTTCCGCCGGAAACAGTTTCGGTGCGTTCGTGCCTAAGGGCATCACGATGCGCCTGTTTGGTGACGCCAACGACTTCGTCGGCAAGGGTCTCTCAGGTGGACGCATCGTCGTGCGCCCGCCGCTCGATACTGCTGAAGGCTTCGTCGCGGAAGACAACATCATCGCGGGCAACGTGATCCTGTTCGGCGCCACCTCCGGTGAGGTGCTGCTGCGCGGCATCGCTGGTGAGCGTTTCGCGGTCCGTAACTCCGGCGCCACCGCAGTGGTCGAAGGTGTCGGCGACCACGGCTGCGAATACATGACCGGCGGCAAGGTCGTCATCCTCGGCAAGACGGGCCGCAACTTCGGTGCCGGCATGTCCGGTGGCGTCGCCTACGTCTACAACCCGGACCGCGACTTCGAAGCGAACCTCAACACTGAGCTGGTCGACCTCGAAGACCTTGAGAGCGAGGAATACACCTGGCTCAAGGACGTCATCGAACGTCACCGCGATGAAACGGGATCCGAGGTCGCTGCGCGCATCCTCGCGGACTGGTCACAGCAGGTGACGCACTTCGCGAAGGTCATGCCACGCGATTACAAGAAGGTACTCATGGCAATTAAGGACGCCAAGATTCGCGGCGCCAACGTCGACGAGGCAATCATGGAGGCGGCTCGTGGCTGATCCACAAGGGTTCCTAAAGCACGGTTCGCGGGAACTGCCGGTTCGTCGGCCTGTTCCGCTGCGTTTGATGGACTGGAAAGAGGTGTACGAGGACTTCGAGAAGAAGACTCTGCAAACTCAGGCCAGCCGCTGCATGGACTGCGGTATTCCGTTCTGCCATCAGGGTTGCCCGTTG
This sequence comes from Rhodococcus sp. (in: high G+C Gram-positive bacteria), assembly GCA_012515885.1. GTDB lineage: Bacteria > Actinomycetota > Actinomycetes > Mycobacteriales > Mycobacteriaceae > Rhodococcus_F. Next base: position 4,413 of record JAAYXN010000468.1, on the reverse strand, counting down.
GGAAACCTCATTCCCGAATGGAACGACCTGATCTACAAGGATCGTTGGCGCGACGCCATCGACCGCCTGCACGCGACCAACAACTTCCCGGAGTTCACAGGCCGGTTGTGCCCCGCTCCGTGCGAAGCGTCGTGTGTGCTTGGCATCGACCAGGATCCGGTCACCATCAAGCAGGTTGAGGTCGAGATCATCGACCACGCTTTCGACGAGGGTTGGGTTGCCCCGATTCACCCGGCGCACCCCACCGGCAAGAAGGTCGCGGTCGTCGGATCCGGTCCTGCCGGTTTGGCTGCGGCGCAGCAGCTCACGCGTGCTGGGCATTCGGTGACGGTGTTTGAGCGGGCCGACCGCATCGGCGGCCTGCTGCGCTACGGCATCCCCGAGTTCAAGATGGAAAAGCACCACATCGATCGCCGTCTGGCACAGATGGAAGCCGAAGGCACCGTCTTCCGTGCTGGCGTCAATGTCGGTGTCGATATTTCGGCGCAGGAACTGCGGGATCAGTTCGATTCGGTGCTTCTCGCCGGTGGTGCAACGATCGCTCGTGATCTGCCGATCCCGGGCCGCGAACTCGACGGCATCCATCAGGCGATGGAGTTTTTGCCGCTCGCGAACCGCGTGCAGCTCGGCGACGACATCGCGGACGCGGACGGCTTGCCGCCGATCCATGCACGCGGCAAGAAGGTCGTCATCATCGGTGGCGGTGACACCGGCGCGGACTGCCTCGGTACGTCGCTGCGTCAGGGCGCCGAGATCGTGCACCAGTTCGAGATCATGTCGCGTCCGCCGGAGACTCGCGCCGAGTCCACCCCGTGGCCGACGTATCCGCTGATGTACCGCGTGTCTTCCGCTCACGAAGAGGGCGGCGAACGCGTGTTCTCCGTCAACACCGAGCAGTTCGTTGGCGAGAACGGCAAGGTCACCGGCCTCAAGGCACACGAAGTGAAGATGGTCGATGGGCGTTTCGAGAAGGTGGAGGGCTCGGACTTCGAGCTTGAAGCTGATCTCGTGCTCCTCGCGATGGGCTTCACGGGTGCACAGAAGGAAGGCCTGATCGCTGACCTTGGTGTCGACATGACGGATCGCGGCAATGTTGCCCGTACCGATCAGTGGGCGACCAATGTTGATGGCGTCTTCGTTGCAGGTGACATGGGCCGCGGCCAGTCCCTGATCGTGTGGGCGATCGCTGAGGGCCGCGCTGCCGCGTCGGCCATTGACGAGTACCTGATTGGTGCGTCGGCGCTTCCGCGTCCCGTCGTTCCGACGAGTGCACCCCAGCGGTAGTTAGCTCGCACGTCGCATAGGAATTTGTGCCGTCCCACCCCGCCAGACGGGTGGGACGGCACAAAAATAGGTCGACGTGGACGGCGAAGGCCCGCAGCACAGTGGATGTGCTGCGGGCCTTTTTGTGTCTGCCACACTTGCGGCTCTAGGACGATAAACCCCACGTCGCATGGGAGTGTGTGGCGTCCCACCCCGCCGGACGGGTGGGACGGCACTAAAAGGGGTGCGACGTCGACGGGGATTAGGGCTCTAGGACGATTCGTCCACGCACCCCGCCCTTTTCGGCAATCTCATGGGCGAGGCGCGCATCAGTGAGTGGCAGGGTTTGTGCAACACGAATGTCGAGATCGGTGCGTGCCAGTTCCGCAAGGCGTGCGCTGTCTTGCTCGACCCACACAGACACCACGTCCACGACATCGGAAGTGGGGACATCCATTGGCCGCACGCCCACATACTTGCCGCCCGCCCGCACCGCAGCCAGGGCAGGTTCGACGATGATCGCGGCATCGATGGCGGCGTCTGCGCCGTCGGGATAGATGTTTTTCACGGCGGCAGCGACATCGGTGTCGCGGTCGATCACCAAGTCCGCACCCCATTCCCGCAGCACCGGTTCATCCGACTTCGACGCAACCGCAATAACTTTGACGCCTTGACGGGCGGCCAACTGCACAGTGAATCCGCCGACCATTCCGGCAGCTCCGGTCACCAGCAGCGAATCGCCCTGCTTCACGCCGGATAAGGCGATGGCCTGATCGGCGGTGAGCGCGCTGACCGGAAGAACTGATGCGGGCGCGAACGCTAGGTCGTCGGGAATGTGCGCTGCACCTTTGGCTTCGACCACCAGGTAGTCGGCGTATCCGGCTATGGGCGCGGTCATCGTCGTCGTCAGGGCTGCCACCCGATCGCCGACGGCAAAGTCGGTAACTTCGGCGCCGACGGCGTCAACGACACCGGCTACTTCCCAGCCGAGTCCGGTTTGCACGCCGCGCTCAAGTGCACCGGCCTCGTGCAGGAAACCGTTGCGGGTGTAGAGGTCGATGGGGTTCACGCCTGCGGCAGCAACTTTGATGCGGATGTCGCCTGGGCCGACGTCAGGTGTGGCGGTGTCAATGAACTCGATGGCCGTGGTGGTGCCGGGCTCGCGTACTACGGCAGCGCGCATGAGAGTGTCCTTCCTTCAGGTGATGTGTGGAGGCGAACGCCTTCTGAATCAACCCTGACAGGGGTACTCTCTTCTAGGAAGTAGGCACCTAAAAGTGCCTAAGTTACTGGGAGGGAACGATCGTGGTCACCATGACAGCGGCGCAACGACGCGAAGATGAGCGGGAGCGGTTCAACGTTTTTGTGTCCACGTGCCCCAGCCGGACGCTGCTTGAACGGCTCAGCGATAAGTGGGTTTCGCTGGTTCTCTGTGCCCTCGATGGAGGCCCGCAACGGTATGGGGAGCTGCGTAGTTCTATCGCGGGGGTGAGCCAGAAAATGTTGACTCAAACGCTGCGCAATCTTGAAGCGGACGGTCTGGTGTTGCGGACGGTGACGCCGGAGGTTCCGGTGCGCGTTGACTATGAACTCACCGAACTTGGCCGCAGCCTGCAGGTGGTGCTCAGTGGACTAAAGCAGTGGGCGGAAACCAATGTGCCCGAGATTCTCGAAGCCCGGGAACGCTACGCCGCCGCGAACGGTTAGAGGTGGCGAGCGGGCGGGGGTGGAGAGCGGCCGACGTCGCATAGGAATTTGTGCCGTCGCACCCTGCAGGACGGGTGGGAGGACGCGAAAAAGGGTGGGACGTGGAAGCGACTGCGGCGGAGCGTCGACGACGGATGCTTCAGTGCCGTCGAGGCGGACGGGCGCCTCGATAACTTTTGGCTTTTTCGAAGGCGTACTCGATTTTGCGGCGCAACCGTTCGGGGTCGCCCAGGTCTTCCCACATCCAGCGCACCACCACCAGGCCGACTTCCCGGAGGGCATCTTCGCGGCGTTTCTCTTCCCGCAGCATCTCTTTCGGTGTCCGCCCTGCCGTCATCCCGTATTTGGCGAGGCCGTCGAATTCGCCGACTACCCCGTACTCCTCCCAGAAGAAGTCGACGTAGCCGATGAGTCGGCCGTGCACGTCGTAGATTGCCTTCTGCAAAGTGGGCGCGGGGAGTCTGCCAAGGTGAATGGATACGCGGCTGCGGGATTCACCGGCACTGCCGCTGAGGCCAGACATAAATGACACTGCTCGCCGCGCTTTGGGGTTTCCGCAGCGGCGACTGTTGGAATCGAGTGTGGCCTGTAGTTCTTCTGGCGTTACGGCACCGATCCTGAGCGCGTGATCGCCGACGACAACAGCTTCTTCGAAACCGGCAGTGCGACTGAGATCAACGATGGTGCGGGCCGCGGACGTGACAAGTTGGTTGTCGATGACGACGGTTTCGTGTGTGTCAAATGCTGCGGGATGGACGATTTTGTGTCGGTGAGTGCCACCGCCGTAGTTACGGTTGACGACGAAATGTATGTGGCGAAGTGGCAGATTCCAGGTGTCGAAGCCGTGCATGATTACCGCTGAAACATGGCTTAGCGCAGCACCATTGAATGTTTTCGATGCGGCCGCGAGTGCGCGCAGCCGGTGTTGGCCGACGGCATCGAGTGCATCGTAGGCAGATGTTTCGACGTAGACGCCCGCGCAGACCGAGGTGAGTTGGCCGCGTTTTCGGGCGCGGCGCATCTCGTCGTCGGTGTAGCCCTGCACGAGTGCGTTACGGCGATGAATGAGTTCCCCTGTTCCCCTGTCCATGTGCCGATGATGACAGGAGGTACTGACATCAATTCCACGTCGCACAGAAAATCGCGCCGTTGCACCCCGCAGGACGGGTGGGGGGACACGAAAAAGGGTGGGAGGAGATGAAAAAGGTGCGACGTGGACGGCGGCAGGATGTAGACCGCGGGCTGGAGAGCGGGCGACGTCGCATAGAGATTTGTGCCGTCGCACCCGCTAGGACGGGTGGGAGGGCACGAAAAGGGGTGGGACGTGGATTACGGGGTGGCGGCGGAGAGGTGTGGACGACGGGGCGAACTGTGGGCCGGGACTGCTGGGGTCAGCGGAGGGTGTGGAAGGCGGGGTGTTGACAGCGGCAGGGTGTGGGCGGG
>JAAYXN010000467.1 GCA_012515885.1 Rhodococcus sp. (in: high G+C Gram-positive bacteria) | reverse complement strand
TTGATCGACCCGAAGCTGCCGCGGCTGTCTCCGTGACGCTGCTTCTTATCGCCTTCGTGACGCTGTTTATCCTTCGCGTGGTCTCCACCCGCGGACAAAAGCGGCAGGAGGAGGCGAAGTGAAGGTTTCACCCGGCACTCGAATTACCTTGCGCGTAGTCGCGCTGCTGTACCTGTTTGGGTTGCTTGTTGTGCCGATCGGCATGATCCTCTACCGCACGTTTGAACACGGTCTGTGGACGTTCTACGAGTGGATCTCCACTCCCGCAGCCATTTCAGCGCTCAACTTGTCGCTGATTATCGTCGCGATTGTGGTGCCCATCAACGTCATCTTTGGCGTGGTCACGGCATTGGCGCTGGTTCGTGGACGCTTCCCCGGTCGGGGCTTGCTGCAAGCGGTCGTTGATCTTCCGTTCGCCGTCTCACCCATCGTGGTCGGTGTGGCCTTGATTTTGCTGTGGGGCTCAGGCGGATGGTTCGGCGGCGTCGAATCCCTAGGATTCAAAGTCATTTTCGGCCTACCCGGCATGGTGATCGCCACGATCTTCGTGACGTTGCCGTTCGTTGTGCGCGAAGTTGAACCGGTTCTTCACGAGATCGGTGAAGAACAAGAACAGGCCGCATCGACGCTCGGTGCCAGTGGCTGGCAGACGTTCTGGAGGATCACTGTTCCCGCGATCCGATGGGGCCTGACCTACGGAATCGTGCTGACCGTGGCGCGCTCGCTCGGCGAGTTCGGCGCCGTCATCATGGTCTCCTCCGGCTTCCCCGGTGTTTCACAAACGCTGACCCTGCTTGTGCACGCCCGCTACATCGATGACCACAACACCTACGGTGCATATGCCGCCGCCACCTTGCTCATGGGAATCGCGCTGCTGACGCTGCTGCTGATGACCCTGCTGGACCGTAAGAGGAGCACCACATGATCACCGTGACCGGAGCGCGCAAGAACTACGGTTCCTTCGCCGCGCTAAATGACGTCACACTCGACATTCCAGCAGGTTCACTGACGGCTCTTCTGGGCCCCAGTGGATCAGGCAAGTCGACACTGCTGCGTGCCATCGCCGGACTGGAAATGCTCGATGACGGCGTTGTCACCATTGGCGGCAAGGACGTCACGGACGTCTCGCCGCAGAAGCGCGATATCGGTTTCGTCTTCCAGCATTACGCAGCGTTCAAGCACCTGACAGTGCGCAAGAACGTCGCGTTCGGGTTGGAGATCCGTAAGCGGCCCAAGCACGAAATCGACAAGAAGGTCAACGAGCTTCTTGAGATCGTCGGCCTCGATGGTTTCCAGCATCGCTACCCCGCGCAGCTCTCAGGTGGTCAGCGTCAGCGCATGGCGCTTGCCCGCGCGTTGGCAGTCGATCCGCAGGTGCTGCTGCTCGATGAGCCGTTCGGCGCTTTGGACGCGAAGGTGCGTACGGATCTGCGGACGTGGCTGCGTCGCCTGCACGAGGAAGTGCACGTGACGACAGTGCTCGTGACGCACGATCAGGAAGAGGCACTCGACGTTGCCGACCGGATTGCTGTGCTTAACCACGGCAAGATCGAGCAGGTTGGAAAGCCGGCTGATCTTTATGATCGCCCGGCCAACGACTTCGTGATGTCGTTTCTGGGTTCGGTGGCGCGCCTTAACGGCCAGTTGGTGCGTCCGCACGATATTCGTTTGGGCCGTACCCCGGATCTGGCGTTGGCGTCGCAGGATGGCACTGCCGAGTCGCTGGGTATTGTGCGGGCCACGGTGGAACGTGTTGTCCACCTTGGCTTTGAGGTGCGCGTTGATCTTCGCAATGAGGCGACGGGCGAAGATTTCTCAGCCCAGGTAACGCGCGGTGATAGTGCGGCCCTTGGCTTGCGCGAGGGCGAAACCGTCTATGCCCGGGCAACGCGTGTACCTGACCTGCCTGAGCAGGGCGCTTAAATTCTGAACGAAGGTGCCCTCATCCATTTTGAATGGGTGGGGGCACTTTTTTGGGAGAAATTATTGGAGGATCGGCGGAGGATTGTCGAAGTAGTCGTCGTCATCGGTGGGGTCATACTCCTCGCGTTTGGCCTCGGCGGCTTTAGCTGCCGCGTACTCGGCGTCAACGTGCGCACGGCCCTGCTCAGCGAGGGCTTCGCGTTCCTCATCGGGCATGTCCGCGAACTTTTCTCCAGCGTTGGCAACAAGCGGGCCCAGAGCGGAACTGAACGTCGAGGTATCGAATGCACTCCGTAGGTCGGTTTTCCCGTCGAGGACCTCTCCGACCAGCTTCTTAAATGCGGGGTCCGGTACCGATGCTGCTAGTGAGCTCAGCGACTTGCGCAGGCGGGCGGCCATCGCCGGGTCGTTGTCTAGCGAGGGCAAGAGCGGGCGTTCATCGACCATAGTGTTCTCCTAGATTTTAAGGCTACCGACAGCTAGTGATTGTCAACAAGATCCTCGGTCAGCGCTATTTTCGCACCTCAGCTGTTCGAGTACTTCGACGAACTTCGCATCTGCACTTCGGAGGATGACTGCACTTCCGTCTCTTGCGACGATAGGCCCGCGAAGACCTGTACTCGATAGTTTAAAGACCTTGGTTGCGGCGAGCGTGGTGGGAAGAAACGCAAAAAAGCTCAGGCTGAACCACGCCATGTACGCATCTTGGTTCCCGGAATTCAGTACCCAGACGCACACCCCGACACAGACGAGGGCGAGAGCTGCCAGAAGCCCCGCCACCACGCGCCACCAGCGCTGCTGAGCGATACATCGAGAACACTGCGGCCAGTCGACCAACGCGTTGAAAGTCAGATGCGGATTCCGTATTTCGTCGGCCAGCTTGAACGGTGAAATGAACAACTTGAGACCCGTAAATACGCTGGGTGTCAGCGCGGAAAGTTGTTTGCTGCGTGCCGCAGGCTCACCATGTTTCGCGCAGCGTGCAGGCAGGGGCTCCGCCACTTCTAGCAGATGTGGTGATGCCAGATCGGAGGTGAACTGTTCATCGCCTGGAAATGTATCCCTCTGTTTTACATCCAGGTGGACGCTGGCCTGAAAATCTCGCTTCACGCCCTAAACGTAGCCACAAACGGCGGAAATGGCACGCGCGCCGAACGTGGGATGACCTGGTAGCCTCGACCGCGATCCAACGAATCTGGGGGAAGCCTTGAATGAAATGAAAACCAATATCGCGGAGATGCGCGCGGCAGCGCAGGCACTCCAAGGCTTGGTGGACCAGGCGGATACGGCTCGGAAGTACGCAGACGAGCACCTGGCGTCAGCACAGGGAACCGGCGGCCTTGCTTTCAGCCAGGCTGTGACCACCATGCAGGAGGTGGGCGCAGCACTGTGCGAGAACTACAAGAAGCTCGGCTTGGTATCCGATAAGACTGCGATCGCGATGAGCGATGCAGCTAACGGGTACGAAACGACTGATAAACAAAACGAAGATGCACTGACCGGCGTCCAACCAGGGGAAAACTGATGTCAAATCCAGCGAGCGCGCTCACTGCTCCTGTCGGCGCGGACCCCATTCACGATGCACTTGAATACTTCATAGGTGGATCGTTCATTAGCCCGGCATTCTATGTTCAGAAGTTCTGTACCGATGTCCTTAGCGTCGATCCATGGACATGGGTAACCGAAAAAATCACTGGAGACTGGTCACTGCTTGGCAAGGCGGAAGAAAGTGTCAAAGCACTCTCTTCCTTCAACAGTGCGTACGCGACGTCGCTGACCGAAAGCCTTGCGAAAGCAGAGAGTTGGTCAGGCGGAGCAGAAGTAGCTGCGCGGGATTATGTCGCTCAACTCAGCAGCGCGATCCGCACGCAACAGGCTCCTCTCAGCGAGATCGCCGAGCAGTTCAAGCACTTTTCGATGGCCAT
>JAAYXN010000466.1 GCA_012515885.1 Rhodococcus sp. (in: high G+C Gram-positive bacteria) | reverse complement strand
CCCGCCGATACCGCCGCCGAGAAGAACTTTCAGCGGTGACGCCCCCATGAGCTGGCCCAGCCCGATACCCAGTATTGGCAGACCCGCGAGGACTGCCGCAGTCGCGCGGGCACCAGCCAGTGAGGCTTCAGTGCGTCGACGGAACCGCTCCCGGCCCTGCATATCGACCTGCACCGCGTGGAGCAGTTCAGCAAGTGCGAGCCCGTAGCGCTCGGCGACGGTCCACACCGCAGCAATACGTACACATGATTCGGTAGCGATACCTGACGCCCCACGAAAGCCTGCGGCCGCGGACCCACCGAGACGCGCCCGCGCCGCCGCACCACGAAATACCGACGCGACAGGTTCGCGGCATTCACTCGCCGCTGAGGCGCACGCCGCAGCCGGATGAGCACCCACGCGCAGTTCAGCAGTCAGGGTGTTCAGACCAGTTTGGACGGAAGCACTGTCGTCTCGATGCTGTTGATCGCCGCGAGTGCGCCGGATTCTCCGGTAACCGGTAGCGCCGATGATCGCGGCGGCAAGAAGCACTGACGGTCCCCCGCCCACAGCGAGGATGATCGCGGCAACGATGACGACAGCAACCACTACGAGTAACCGCTGTTGCCTAACGTTCGGCGCATGAAAACTACTGGTACGAGGCATTATTCGACGCCGGGCAGGTGCCGTCGGATACGACGCCACCGCCAACGCGACAAATAGCACTGGCACACCGATATTCATCGTGACAGCTCCCGCCGTCGTAGTGTCTCCTGGAGGAGTTGCGCACCCGGAGTGGGTGATCCGTCGGCGGTCCAGGCAGGAACGATCGAGACCCTGCCGGTAGCAACGTCGGCAACAACGACCCCGACTTGCAGCAGGAATCGTCGGCCGTCGCTGCCGCGGTGAACGTGAAGGACAACCTGGACCGCAGCGGCCAGCTGAGAATGAAGTGCGGCCCGATCGAGTCCGCCCAGTGCTGCGAGCGCTTCAAGACGTGCGGGCACTTCTTCAGGCGAATTGGCGTGTACGGTTCCAGCGCCGCCATCGTGACCGGTGTTGAGGGCAGTGAGTAGATCAACGACTTCGGCGCCACGTACTTCTCCGACAACAAGCCGGTCTGGACGCATCCGCAGTGACTGCCGGACGAGGTCGCGGATCGTGACCTCACCGACCCCTTCCACGTTGGGTGCGCGAGCCACCAGCCGCACGACGTGCGGATGTGCGGGGGCAAGTTCTGCGGCGTCTTCGACACAGACGATGCGTTCGGCCGGGTCGACGACGCCGAGCATCCCAGCCAGGAGCGTTGTTTTTCCCGCACCGGTGCCGCCGACGACGAGGAAGGCCAGACGAGCGCGGACGATGCGGGTGACCAGCTCATACGACTCCGTCGTCAACGCACCGTGGTCGCGTAATGCGCTGAGGCCCTGGGTGGCTGGCCGTAGCACGCGCAGCGACAAACACGTTCCGCCTTGGGCTACCGGCGCCAGCACCGCATGCAAGCGGACCCCGAACGTGCCGTTGCCGACGCCCATTCCGTTGCCGACGGCTCCGAGCCGTCCGTCGACCCACGGCTGCGCATCGTCAAGTCGACGACCCGCAGCCACCGCCAGACGCTGCCCTAGGCGGCGGACTGCTGCCTCGTCTGCGAAGCGGACCGGCGCGCGCTCAAGCCCTCGTCCTCGATCTACCCACACCCGATCGGGCGAAGTCACCAGCACGTCCGACACACCGGGCTCGGCAAGGAGGGACTCAAGGGGCCCAGCGCCGGTGAGTTCAGTTTGTAGCTCTCGCAGCACTTCGAGCAGGTCGGCGTCGCCGAGGACACCACCTGATTCGGAGCGAATCGCCGCGGCGACGGTGGCCGGGGTGGGTTCGGTGGCATCTCGCGCCAATCTGCTGCGCACCCGATCGAGGAGGTCTGCTGAGATGAGGGAATCGGGCATCATGCTGCCCACCCAGACTGCTGCGGTCGATCCGCCAACCTGCTGAGCACTGCCCGAGCTGCCCCAGCGAGTGGTGACCGCGCCCGTAGCCGGAAGCCGTCGCGGTCAAGCATCGCCGCGACCGAGCGATCAGCGCGCATCGCGGCGAGAATCGGCCGATCGATGGCGCGCGCCACGTCGGCGGCGCGCAGGCCGCCCGGGGCTGGCCCGCGAACTACTAAGCCCACGTTGGGGTTGGTGTGGACGAGTCGTGCCGCCATCTTTTCGGCAGCAACACAACCGGGAACCGTCGCGGGAACAACGAGTACGACGAGATCGGATTCTGAGAGCAACGCTTCACCGATATCGGTGGATGCGGTGTAGGTGGAGGGTCGCGGCATATCGCACACGGTGAGGTCGGTGACTGATCGCGTCGCGGCCAACACTGCGCGCAGTGATGCAACCGTCGGGCCATTCGAGCGGCCGTGGAGGTGGTCGCACGAAAGCACCCGGACCCCGTCGGGAGTCCTAGGAAGCGCATCGGAGAGAGCCTCACCGGATACCCGACCACTCTCGACATGCAGCCCCGACCAGCGCATCCCTGGCTCACGTTCGAGCCCGAGGGTGACGTCCAGTCCCGGCCCCAACGCGTCGGCGTCGATGAGGAACGCAGCATCTGATCCTGAGCTGGCAACACTGGCGAGGGCTGCCGCGAAAGTTGATGCTCCGGCGCCTCCGCAGCCACCGACCACGCTGATCACGGCACCTGATCCGCCGCGGAGAGGCGATGTTTCGGCCATTGCCGTCATCAGTGCGGTTTCGTCGGCGGGTAAGCCGAGCACGGAGTCGGCCCCGATTTCTGTGGCGGCTTTCCATTCTGTGAGGCCGGGAGGACCGGCACTGACGATCACGATGCCGGTGCGTCGCCGCAGTAGCCCGCGACAACGGGCGGCAGCGGCGCTGTCGAGCACGATGAGCGCCGCTGATTCCCATGCACCGGCGTCGACCTGGGGTGTCGCTATTTCGTGGACGCTGCGTCCCGCCGCTGCAGCAACCCGGTGGATGCTGGGTAGCAGTGAGGGCGCAGCAGCATCCACCAGCACCACGGCGTCACGGTTGGGGTTCTTCGCATCCATGCCTCGAAGAATCCCGCGGAAAGCGGGGCGATGGGACCGTCAATGAGCGATCTGTGGATAAATCCGGCCTGTGGATAGATTTCTGCACGATTCGCCAGAGTGTGGTAGTCGGGGCTGCAAGCCCGAACGCCTCCGTCGCTGCCACAGGGGTTTTATGTGGTCACAGGGTTTTTCGACTCCTCACAGGGTCCGCGCGGTAGTTGTCAACCTGTCTGGGACAGATTGGGTGTGGGCCGGGGTCGATGATTGATCCCGGTCGAGCCCGGTAACCGCGGCGCGTGGGGCCGCTGCCGGTAACGCTGCGGATGAGCGAGATAACT
>JAAYXN010000465.1 GCA_012515885.1 Rhodococcus sp. (in: high G+C Gram-positive bacteria) | reverse complement strand
TTGCTGCCAGCGACGAGTGAACCCACATCGAGAGCAATGACGCGTCGACCTGCGAGAGTGGACGGCACGTCGTCGTTGACGATCCGCTGCGCAAGCCCTTCAACGATGGCGGTTTTACCCACGCCGGGATCGCCGATCAGGACGGGATTGTTTTTGCGGCGCCGCGACAGGATTTCGATGGACTGAGAGATCTCATCGGCGCGGCCCACAACGGGATCGACGTTGCCGGACCGGGCTTCGGCAGTGAGGTCGCGGCCGTACTCATCGAGAGTCGGGGTGGTCGACGGTGGCCCGCCAGCAGCTGTGGGGGCATCGAGTTTGGCGCCGGAGAGTACCTTTGCTGCGGCTGATTCCGGATTAGACGCAATGCCAAGGATGATGAGTTCGGGCCCGATATAGCTGACCCCGGACTGCCCGGCTTGTTGCTGCGCCGTCCGCAACGCCAATTTCGACCCGGGGCTGAGTGTGATGGGGCCGTCCTCTGGTGGGTCGTTTTTCGGGACGACGTCACGCATCTGTTCGGCCACATCATCGGGGTCTAACCCGAGTCCGCTGATGAGGCTTCGCGCCGGGTCGCTGAGCGTCGCGGCATACAGCAAATGCTCAGGGGTGATCTCTGGACTACCCCAATCCTGCGCTGCGCGCCGCGCCATTTCGACGAGCGTCTTGGCGTCGTCATTGAGAAGTTTGCCGAGGTCTACGCGCTGCACCTGGGCGCGACTTGCGTTGGACCCGGAACCGAAAAATCGGTTCAAGATATCGTCAAAAGGATCGCGGGAAATCCAGCCCTCGGTCATCAGTGCACCTCGCAATAGCGTGGACAAGCTCTGTGGGTAAGGATGCTGCGGCAAGCGCGTGAGCTGGCAGAACCGGCCCGTCGCTGAAGGTTTGGGTAGGCACTGCCCGGCCTGATCTTCAGGCTACGCGGGCAAGTGCGGCCCGTGCAGGAGTATCGAACACACACTGGGCGTTGCTGAAGAATAAGCGCTACGCAAAGATAGAGATCCGTAAGTTGTGACGGAGGGACAAATAGTGACCATCGAACGGGACGCACCCGAGTCGGACTCAGTCGAGCCTGCCGAATCGGAGCAGCCTGTAGATGAGCCTGGTCTGTGGCTCACCAACACTGAACAGGCCATGTGGCGCGCGTACCTCGACAGCACCCGCCTTCTCTTCCGTGCCCTCGACCGGCAACTAGTTCGTGACTCCGGTATCTCGCTCGCCGACTATGAACTCCTCGTCATCCTCTCTGAAGCGCCCGGTCGACGCCGCCGCATGAGCGAAATCGCGGATGCCGCGGTCACCACCCGCAGCGGTGTTACCCGCGCGGTTAGTCGACTCGTAGAGCTGGGTTGGGTCGTGCGTGAAGGATGCGCCACCGACCGTCGCGGCACGCACGCCGAACTCACCGACGAAGGTTTCCGGGTATTGCAGGCTGCCAGCTACGGCCACATCGCCGCCGTACGGTCCCTGCTTTTTGATCGGCTCGCTGACGGCGACATCGAACGCTTCACCGCCAGCTACACCTCGATCCGCGACGGAATGAACCAGCAGTAAAACCAGGCGGCGCTCACGCCAGCTGGACTAGAAGGTGAAATCTTTTCCTTCAGCGACATAGTCGACGATCCGCTGCGCGAGCGCCGCAAGCTTGATGTTTTCATGCTGCGAATTGGTGACTAGGACCTCGAAAGCCTCGTCAGCTCCGATGCGCTGCAACGACATAACAATCCCCTTGGCCTGCTCAATGACCGCGCGGGTAGCCATCGCCTTCTTCAAACCCGCCAACTCCGCGTACGCGTGTTCGGCTTCGCGGGCCAGAACGATGGTGCTTTCCACCGACGTCGTATAGACACGCAAGAGTGCAGCATCGAGGTCGCTAAGGCCACGATCGTCAAAACTGTAGAGGTTCAACGACCCCACATTGTCTGAACCGAGAGTCAACGGAGCCGACAGGATGCTGCGCACCTCTTCGCTGCGCAGACGTTCAGTAAGCCGCGGCCACCGCGCCTGTGCGTCATCGAACTGCACCCGCACCACCTGCTGAGTGGTCGCGGCCTCAATGCACGGGCCTTCGCCCAGCGAATACTGTTCGCCATCAATGGCGACGACGCGACGATCCGTGAACGCTGAGGTTTCAGCTCCGCCGTCACGATTGATGAGGGTGATACCGGCCATGTCCGCACCACTGAACGTGATGACTACCCGTCGACACAGTTCCTGCATGAACGCGTGGACCTGGACTTGTGACGTCAGCCGCTCATGCATGCTTTCGAGGGCAGTTGCTACGGCATCGACTCGCGCAAGGGCGTCGGCCCCGATCGGCGACGCTGGCTCGAACAACTTGCTCTCCCTTGGACAAGGGCAGGCGCATGGACACCTGCAGATACTGCGCGTGGTCGGCAGGTGTCTCTACCGAATGACCCAAATATAACGGTGAACCGCGATTCTGCCGAACCGGCTCCTCACCGTAGACGCCGACCGTATGCGGTGTTGTGTACCCATTGCCCCAGGTAGGTGAAACATTATCGGGTGCAATCACTTTCCCCGACTGTGGTGAGACCGATATCGGAGCGGTCCCCTATGTGGGAGAGCTAGCTGCGTCCATTCCGGCCGCGTCGGCAATCAGCGAGTACGTCTGTAGCCGATCATCGAGATCGTTGGCGTGGGAGACGACGATCAGCTCGTCAGCGTCAGCATGCTCGGCGAACTCGTCGAGGTAGTTCTTCACTTCGGGGCCGGTCCCGATTGCGGTGTAGCGGACCATGCTTCGAATTTGTTGACCTGCGGGTGAGGACAGCAGCAGGTCAACTTCTTCAGGGGTGAACCTGCGGTCAGTGGCGCCCGATTGACGGCTAACCATCTGAATGACGCGTCGCCGCACCGCATCCTCGTAAAGTTCGTGCGCTCTGGCGGTCGACTCGGCAGCGATCGCGTTCACGCCAGCAATGACATACGGGCTTTCCAGTTGGGACGACGGCGTGAACTGGCTGCGATACAACTGCACCGCGTCGGTGAGCAGGTCCGGCGCGAAATGTGACGCAATCGCATACGGCAGGCCGAGTTTGGCAGCCAACTGAGCGCCGAACAGTGAGGAACCAAGAATGTAGAGCGGTACGTGGGTGCCTGCACCGGGGATCGCGTTGACGCCGGGTACGCGGGAGTTGCCAGCGAGGTACGCCTGCAATTCGAGAACATCCTGCGGGAAGCGGTCCGCGGAGCTGGCCTCGCGGCGCAACGCATACATCGTTTTTTGGTCGGAGCCGGGTGCGCGGCCCAACCCCAAATCGATGCGGCCCGGATGCAGCGTTTCCAACGTGCCGAACTGTTCGGCGATGGTTAGTGGTGAATGGTTGGGCAGCATCACGCCCCCGGCGCCGAGACGGATTGTTTCGGTGTGTGCCGCCACGTGAGCGATCAACACGCTTGTCGCCGAGGAGGCGATACTGGCCATGTTGTGGTGTTCGGCGTACCAGACCCGGGTGTAGCCGCGGGCCTGTGCAAGCTGTGCCAGTTGCACACTCGCGTCGAAGCTTTCGCGGGCGTCGCCGCCGTCACGGATGAAGGCAAGGTCGAGTATCGACAGGGGAACAGTCACTTCGGGTGCAACACAGGCACCCGCTCGCCGTATTCCTGCTGGCTGGACTTTTTTCGATAGCTCAGTTAGATAGATCAGTTAGGTAGCTCAGCTGGTGAGGCGCGCGTACACGTCGTCGACGTCGATGCCGCCGGTCGCGATGTGCAGGTGCTCTTCGAGAACCTCGCGCAGCTCGCCCGCACTGGCCAACATGCGGCGCTGCGAATCGCCGCCAAAGTGGTGCACTGTGAACCGCAGATCGCGCAGCGCGTACCGGCGGTCAGACTCCGCGCGGGCCGCCAGCAGTCCAGTCACAAAGTGCGAATCAGGAGACGTCGACAGATACCAGTTGGTGGGCACATAGTCGACAGGCAATTGGGGGTGCAGGTCAAAGCGATAGATGGGCAACCATTCGTCATTGACGAGGGCCTGCTGGATATATTCGACGCCCGTGGGGGTCGGCCGCTGCACAAGGCAGAACGGCTCCAGCGGCGTCTGCTGCGGCTCCGCGGTATCGAGCACGAGCGTGCCTGTCAGCATCATCCCACCGAAACCCACGTCGACGACGCGACGCGTCCCCTCAACGTCGACAAGCAACAGCATGTGGGTGCGGGCACGCACCTCGTCCTCAGGCAGGCCCCACACGACGCGGGCAGCAAGACGATCAAACGTGAAACCGAGCTGGCTGAGGATGTCAGCAAGCAGCAGGTTCTGCTCATAGCAGTAGCCACCGCGGCCGCCGTCGACAAGTTTGGCGTACAGCGACGGCAGATCCAGCTTGTTGGGGACGCCGCGGAAAGGATCAAGGTTCTCAAACGGAATGGATCGGGTGTGGTGCGCGACGATCGCGTTCACCGTCTCAAGCGTGGGCGTGAGCGGCCCGGAATAGCCGATACGACGCAGGTACCGATCCAGCCCAGAAGAGGTCATGGGGCCCAGTGTAGGACGGGGTCGCTCGCACTGACCTCGACAGTTGCGACGATCACGGCGTAGCTGAGTGCACTAGTTCCAGGGGGTGACGGGCGGTTTGATCCACATGATCTTCTCGTCCTCATGGGCGGGAACTGCGGCAGGATGCTGCGGGTGAGCTGCCGCCCACCGCGACTTTTCATCGAGCAGGTCCGCGACGGCCTGCCAGGTTTCGCGGGATCGAGGTGGATGCGCGTCCGCCGCGCGCGCCAGTTTCCGCAGTGCGTCTTCGGGCAGAGCGAGCAGCTCGTCGGCAGCAATCGCCCGGTCCCACACGTAGCGGGCTATCCCGATCGCCTTTTCCCGACGGTTACGGGCGGCCTGCTCAGTGTGCGCGAAGTCCGGGGCTGAGGTGTTCGGTGTGGGGGTGTTCGGGTGGGGTTCCACGGCCCGCTCCCTTCGTGTGCACTGTGGATCAATCGGCGCTGGCGCTCGCTCGATACTGTGGACATTGTCCCCAGATGACATTGTGCCCAGACTGGGAACCCCAGGGTAGGGGCGGCAAGTGAACAGGTTGGATGTGGCAGTGGGTAGGCAACGTAAGTCGCGCTCGGAGAATGCTGGCAGCTCCGCTCCGGGCGGGCCCGTCGCGGGCATCTACCCCATCGATACCGGGACCTGTGAGCTTGTGGCGGACCCGAACGATCCGAACAGTTGGCTCGTCAACGTCAATGGCGCACCGAGTTCGCACATCACCCCCGACGATCCGGGACGCCTCGACTTCGACTACATGCGGTGGATCTCGCTTGTGGTGCGTGAACGCTGGCAGCCAGATGCGGCGCTTCGCTTCCTTCATCTCGGTGGGGGCGCGTGTTCGCTGGCCCGCTATTTTGCCCACACCTATCCGCAGTCGCGGCACGTCGTCGTCGAAATTGATGGCACGCTCGCCGAACTTGCCCGCCAGTGGTTCGACCTTCCCCGGGCGCCGCGCCTACGCATCCGTGCAGGTGAGGCCCGCGCCGTCACTGAGACACTTACCGAGTCCACACGTGATGTGGTGATTCGCGACGTATTCGCAGGCGATGCCACTCCGGCCGCGCTCACCACCACCGAGTTCACTGCCCACGTGCGACGGGTCCTCGCGCCGGGCGGCATCTACGTCGTCAATTGTGGTGACCAGCGCGATCTTTCGACGGCGAAACGCGAAGCCGCCACGATCGGCGCAGCGTTCCGCTTTACGGCCGCGATCGCCGATCAAGCGATGCTGAAAGGCCGTCGCCGCGGCAATATCGTGATCGCGGGAAGCGATGATCCGCTGGGGCAGTCCCCGGCGCTCGCCCGCGATCTTCTCGTCGGCGGCGTGCCCGCTCACGTGTTGCAGGACGAGCAGACCCGCCACTTCGCGGGCACGTCCCTGCCGCTGCGCGATGCACCCGCAACAACCTCATTTGAGTGAAAGGGCGGTACTAGCTGGCGAGAGTGACCCGAAGAATCGCGCCGCGCATTGTGCCGACCAGCAACTCGGTGCCTGCGGTATCGGGAACCACGGTTACCGATGTCAACGGTTCGGTGTGAAGCGCCGTGCAGCTCGCACCGGTGTGTGGGTCCACTCGGATTAGCTTGCCCAGCGGTGATGTGACATACAGCGAGCCGTCAGGCGCCACGGTGAGATCGTCGAGTGTCAGCGGGACCGGGACGGCATCCAACGTCAGCCGAGTAATGCGTTTCTGATCGGCAGGGTTGTCGATGGGGATGCGCACGACGTCACCGCTGAACATCAGCGTTGTGTATACGAATCCGTCGCGCACAGCGATGCCATTAGCTGCAGTGAACTTGGTCTGATCAGACCACTTCGCGTCGACGGCGCCGTCGGCAAGCACACGAACGACACCGGAACCCATATCGGCGACGTAGAGATTCCCCGCGTTGTCGAAAGCGGCGCCATTGGCCCATCCAAGACCCGCCGCCACCATCTCTACTGTTGGCTGAGCAGCCTGCGGATTAAAACGCACGACGCCACCACCGGCACTACCGGGCAGAAGGCTGGTAAACGTGTCGCCGTAGACGGCGTAGATAAACCCATCCGCGCCCAGCCGGACTGCCCCGGGCGACTCCACTTGAACTTCGGTGACGAGTACGCCTGACGGCGTGTACTTCTGCACCACGCTGCGCTGTAGTCGCGCCACCCACAGGTTGCCCTGCCGGTCGTAAGC
>JAAYXN010000464.1 GCA_012515885.1 Rhodococcus sp. (in: high G+C Gram-positive bacteria) | reverse complement strand
TAGTTATCTCGCTCATCCGCAGCGTTACCGGCAGCGGCCCCACGCGCCGCGGTTACCGGGCTCGACCGGGATCAATCATCGACCCCGGCCCACACCCAATCTGTCCCAGACAGGTTGACAACTACCGAATTGCCGGTCCGGGAGCACAAACCGCATGCGGGAAGGGGTTTGCCCTAGAGCCCCGTCACCGCTGGGCGAGGACGGCGCGATGGCGACGTTGAAGGAGAAGTAGGGTGATCGAGCTCAACGCGGCGACGATCGTCGCCACCACCACCCCCGACATGAGCGGCGAATCGACAACAATCACTTGCGCGGCGGGCTCCATGGTTTCGCGCGCATAGTTGATGGCTTCGCGCGGAGCAGAAACGGCAAAGAACGTCATCGATACCGGAATTGTTGCCGCAGAGATCGTGGCTGCGGGATAGATGGGTCCGGTGGAAAGGATCGCGGTCACCGTCAACGCGACAGCGGCAGGCTGCACCGCGACGTAGAAGATTTCGGTCACCACTTCAGGGAGCAGCGCAGTCGCGGTGCAGAGCGTCATCAGCACCACGCCGCACACCACCATTGCGCGCGGGTAGCGGCGGCCAGCAGCAATACCGAGCAGCACTGCGAGGGCACTCACCAACCACCACGCAGTGCCAGCCATATACAGCGTGTTGACGGTCGCTGCGGCGCCGGCAAGGCCAGCAAGGAACAGGCGCCCGATAGGTCCGAGCCACCAGGCGGCGGTAAGGGTAATCGCCGTTGCTAAGCCCACCCCTACCGTCCACGAGACCGTGCCCGACCCGCGTGACGACAGCGTCGCATAGAGCACCAAATAGACCGCAGGCAGAGCCATTCCCACGGCCACCGCCCTCGTATGTACCCCGACGCTAGAGGGCGAGGTAGTGATGGCAGCTAGCGCCAGCACGATCGCGATCACCAGCAACAGAGGCAGGGGCAACGGCAACGACACGGTGAACGGGTCACCAGGAAGCGCATCCATCCACCGCTCCGTGGGCGCCATCCACGTACCGATCGTCCCAAAAAACATCATCGCCATCGTGATGCCCAGGACCAGCGAAATCAGTCGATCCCGGTGCCCAATCGCCGGGAAAGAAGCCGCCGCCAGCAGCAGCCCCGCACCGATCGCATTGACCGTCACCGACGGCGTGTTGGCCATCGACAACACTTTCGGCGCAGCGAGGATCAACGTCCCGGCAATGGCCGCGATGACCGCGCCAGGAGGGGACTGGCGTCGTTGAATCATCGCGACGGCGGCAACAGCGACGACCGCGGCCGTCGTCCCCGCCCACTGCGGCGACGCGAGAATAACGTTGGTGTGCAGGTCCGCGGTGTCCGTGTACTCGTTGGATGCGGACTCGCGGATCGCATACGTCGCCAATCCGCCCCCGCCAAAAGCAACGGCGAGGCGGGCACACTGCGCGAGCGTGGGCATAGTGCTGACCGTACTCGCAGATAGACGCGGTGTTGGTGCGTTCGCGGGTTCGTGTAGTTCCGGTTATGTGGGTGAGTTCGTAGCCAGTGTCCATTCGGCAGCGCCCTGCTGGTGCTGCCAAAACTGTGCGAAACGGCCCCCGGCTGCCAGGAGGTCACTGACCGAGCCGTCCTCGACGATGCATCCGTCTTCAAGGAACAGCACCCGATCTGCCCCGGAGATAGTCGAGAGTCGGTGAGTGACGACGACGCGGGTGCGCCCGCGCGGATCGTTGCTAATCGCATCGACCACGGCCGCCTCATTTTCGGCGTCGAGAGCGCTGGTCCCTTCATCGACCAGCAGGACCGACGACGCTTTGAGTAGCGCCCGCGCGATGGAGACACGTTGTCGCTCACCACCAGACAGGGCGCCGCCTGCCTCGCCGACGACGGTGTCTAACCCGTCGGGCAGCCGGTCAGCGAATTCCGACACCCGAGCGAGCTGCAACGCTGCTTGTAGTTCTTCGTCGGTGGCGTCGGGATTGCCAGCGAGTACGTTGTCGCGGATTGTGCCAGCGAAAAGATACGGCTGCTGGAACACCACGCTGGTGGCGGCGGCCCGGTCTGCGGGATCAATCTGGCGGCGGTCGACCCCGTCGACGATGACGCTGCCGCCAGCGACAGTCTCGAGGCCCGCGACCAGCGTGAGCAGGGTGCTCTTTCCTGACCCGGACGGGCCGACGATCGCGGTGGTGCGGCCACCATCAAAGACGACGTTCACATCACGCAGCACAGCGTTGTCGCCGTACGCGAAGTCGACGCCCCGCAGTTCCACGTCAGCGGGGCCGCTGACGTTCGGCGGTGCGCTGTCGATTGCCGCGGTCCCGGGAGCATCGAGGACGGCACCGATATCGCGCAGCGCTTTACGTGTGGTCGCTGTCGCGGGAGCTAAATCGCCGAGCGCCGCGAACGGTTCAAGGAACCGGACGATCACGACGATCAACGCGATAGCTTCCGGTGCGCCGATGCGTCCATCGACCGCAAGCCATGCGGTGGTGCCAGCGAGCGCGAATAACGCCAGCTGGCTGGCCAAGCTAAACAGCACCTGGCCAGGAACATGCAGGGTGAGGAGCTTCGCGAGAGCGCCATGCTGCGCAGCCGCCGCGGCACCCGCCTGGCTGCGGGCAGGCTCCACCCGGCGCGCTGCGCGCAACGCTGCTTGGGTGCGCGCGAACTCCAACACCCGTTCGGTGAGGGCACTATTGGCCTCCGCGGCCACATCGCCCGCCTTGCGGGTCAGCAGCTCGGTGGCCCACAGTGCGCCCAGAAGCAGCGGAATCATCACCAGCGCTACGACACCGACAGGCCACGCGATCGGTAGCAGCGCGAGACCAATCAGAACCGGCAGCAACAGCGCCTGCAGCATGGGTGTGACGAGGTAGCCGACGAGACCAACAAGATCCGGCCCGGTCGTGGCGATCGCGCGCCGCGCCGTCGCCGAGTTATCGGCGGTAAACCATCGCAGCGGTGCCCGCGTGACCTGCGTCGATACGTCACGTTGAGCGTGGGTGAGGATCGCGAAACCCAGATCAAACCCGACGCGGGACGTGATCGAATCGACCACCCAGCCCGCAGCGACCACAGCGGTCAGTGCGCCCACCCACGGCCACGCCGAACCGGGGTTATCGCCGAAGAGCGCGGACACCACCGGTACGACCAGGACGACGGCAGCGGCCCGCAGCACCGTGGACACCACGGTCAACGCGAGATATCCCGAGACGCGGCTCCGATCAGAGTCAGGCAGTAGTGAGATCAGTGTGCGCATCATTTCGCGATCCCCTCGGTGCTCGTGGACACGGAACTGCCGCCCGCTTCCCACAACTGGCGGTACCGTCCGCCTTCGGTAAGAAGCTGCTGGTGCGTCCCCGACTGGCTGATCGCGCCGTCATCGAGGACGACGATGGCGTCCGCGCCAGTGATGGTGCGTAGACGATGCGCAATAACCAACACGGTGCGTCCAGCGGTGAGTCGGTCAATGGCCTTTTGCACCAGATACTCCGACTCGGGGTCCGCGAACGCGGTGGCCTCATCGAGGATGAGGATCGGGGTGTCCGCGAGTAGCGCCCGCGCAATGGTGATTCGTTGGCGCTCACCACCGGACAGGCCCGCATCAGTGCCGAGGATCGTGTCGTAGCCGTGGGGGAGGGCAAGGATGCGTTCGTGAATCTGTGCGTCACGAGCCGCCTGTTCGATCGCTTTCTCGGACGCATCGGGGACGGCGAGCGCAATGTTCTCGCGCACGGTGCCGTGCACCAGCTGCGCGTCTTGGAACACGAAACCCACCTGCGTGTACAGCTCGTCGGGTGTCAGGTTTGCGAGGTTGCGTCCACTGACCCGGATGGAGCCGGAGTCGATGTCGTGAAAGCGTGCCAGCAACTCGGCCAGGGTTGATTTTCCGGCTCCTGACGGACCGACGAGTGCGGTCACGGTGCCGGGCGTCAACGTCAGCGAGACGTCTTTAATGACCGGCACGCCTGGCCGGTAGCCGAACGTCACCTGATCGAAGACGACGGTTTCCGCAGCCTCGTCCGGCGTGTCAGCGGAGCCGCTGCGCGCAGCGAGTTCGGTGTCGTCGAGCGCCACCTGAATGTTGCGGGCCGCGATCCGTCCTTCGCGAAGTCCTGACAGTCCGTAGCCGATACCCAGCAGCCGCGCGCCGAACGTGGTGCCAAGGAACAGGAACGGCAGCAGGTTGACCGGATCCATTCGGTCGGTGGCGATCAGCGCGGTCCCGACGAGCAGGATGAGCCACAAGAACGTGACGGGCCGCGTGATGATGTCCATCGCCGACTTTTTCCGACGAACGGGCGCTGCCATTCGTCGAGGAAGCCGACGTAGGCGTCGACGTTGCGGCGGAACGGGGACGCGCTCGCGCCGCCGAACACTCGGATGACAGGTTGCCCATCAAGATAGGACGCCGCTTCGGAATTCATCCGCTGCGCCCACTTCTGTGACTGGGCGATCTTCGGGCCCGATTGCGCCATCATCGTCGCCATCGTGATTACGTACGCGAGGACCGGAACAAGGAGTACTAGCCCCAAACGCCAATCAACCCAGAACAGGTAGCCGAGGACAGCGAGCGGGGCGGTCAAGGCAGCGACGGCGTCAGTGACAGCGTGCGTGACGAGATAGTGCAGCGACAGGGTGTCCCCGTTGACCAGCTTGTTGATCTCGCCGGAACTGCGCGAGGTGAACCAGCCCAGCGGTACTCGGGCAAGTTTGGTGAGAAGTTGACCGCGCAGGTCACGGCTAAATCGTGCATCGACGCCGTGCAGCCACCACTGCAGCGCGGCATTGAGGACGGTGCCGACGACGAGGAACCCGAGCGCCCAGCCGCCTATCGCCCACAGCCTCGACGCATCGGCGCTGGAGAGCAGATTGCGCGCCAGCTCCACCAGCAACACGTACGGCGCGAGCTGAATGAGGGTGACCAGCACCTGAAGGATGCCAGCGATCCACAATGTCGATTTGAGTGGCGCCAGCAGACGAGAACCCGCCTGCGAACGCCAATTTCCGGGAGCGGCAGCGGCCGGTGCCGCGGGCGCAGGCGTCACGGCCGGTTCAATGATGACTGTTTCGGCGACGATTTCTTCGGCGGTTTCTGACGCTGGGCGTTGGGCTGTCACCTCGCGGACAGCGTCGGTCGACGCGGCATCGCCGTGCACTGCACTGCCGTTCACAGCACTGTCCTGTGCCGAGCTTTCCTGCCCGGCACTTTCCTGCGCGGCGTCCTCTTGCCCACGCTCTTTACCCATCGCGCGGCCATGCACCCAATAGGCTTGGGCATACAGGTCTGTTTTGGGGAACCCGAATTCGTCCTTCATGCGGGCACGAATGTGCTTGAGGGACTTCGATTCTGGTGCCACCCATGCATACCAGTTGGACCAGTCGCGTGCTTCGAGGGATTGCGCGAGCGAGGATTCGGACGTTCGCGGCACCCAATGAACCCGCACCCGAGGGTGCGCGGTGAGGGGGATCAGCAGGTCGTTCTCGTCGTGCTTTTCCAAATACAGTTCGACGTCGACGGTGTGCGGAATGACGGCGAGGATCGAGTTGATTCCCGGGATGGACGCGGAATCGCCAATGAGGAGATAGCCAGCGGGAAGTTCGTCCTCAATGGTGAAGCCTTTAGAGCCGAAGGATGTCGCCTCGATGGTTTCCCCGCCAGTGACCGTTTTGGCCCAGGTCGATGCTGGTCCGGCAGGTTCGTGGAGGACGAAGTCGACGGCAAATTCATCGGCGTCCAGGTTGAATTCGGCGATGGTGTAGCCGCGTTGAAATTCGGTGGTGCTGCCCGACGGGTCGGGAAACCAGAACCGCAGCCATGCGGTGGGTTCGATGGTGATGTCGGCCAGCAGGGACGGCGAGGTGAGCCACACTCGCTGCACGTGGGGGGTGAGTTTCTCGGTGCGTACCACTGTTGTCGTGTGGTACTGAGCGCCGAAGCTTTTGAGTACCGCGCCGGAAAAACCTCTACGCGCCATGCACCCCTCCACAAAGTTTAAGAATTCAAACTTTGGTAAGCCTACCCATGGCAGAGACGCTTCACTAGGGGCTCGGGTGGGGAAATGGTGGCCAGGCGGGCCGCTAGCAGCAAGGATTCGGATTCAGGACCAGACGCAAGGCGTCGAGAGCTTCCCGATTTGCCCGGTGATGAACGTTCATTCCGCGGCGTTCCGACGCGACCATGCCCGCCTTACGTAATTGCGCGAGGTGATGGCTGATCGTCGATTCGGCAACGCCAATCCCGGTCGCGAGGTCGCACGTGCAGGCAGAGCCGTTGGCGTCGGCAAGCAGTAGGGAGAGCAGTTGGATCCGTACCGGGTCGGCGAGTGCTTTGAGGCGCAGCGCCAGTTCCAGGGCGACGTCGTCAGACATGGGGCCTGCGGAAACGGGTTGGCAGCAGATCGGAGCGGTGACGTCGATGACGGGGAGCGCCTTGGGCATGACTGCCACGTTACCGCTTGGTATTGACATATGTCGAAAAGGTCGGCACTCTGAGTGTCGTCAGCAATTCGATATATATCGCAAAGGTGGATCCATGACCAATGACCAGAAGCCCGAGAACCTGATCGACGAGAGCGCATCCTCATGCTGCTGTGGACCGAAAGAG
Source organism: Rhodococcus sp. (in: high G+C Gram-positive bacteria) (assembly GCA_012515885.1). Classification (GTDB taxonomy): domain Bacteria; phylum Actinomycetota; class Actinomycetes; order Mycobacteriales; family Mycobacteriaceae; genus Rhodococcus_F. The sequence goes on along the minus strand of JAAYXN010000464.1, from coordinate 1,308 downwards.
ACTGAGACGGCCGCACCCGCCAAGACGGAAACCGCCGATAGCTGCTGCTCAAGCAGCGAAGAGTCCTCGTCGTCCTGCTGCTGAAAACGCTCGCCCCTGCTCAACACTGCGCCCGCTCAAGCGGCACACAGCGAGCAGGGGCACACAGCGTCAGCGCACGATGACGCCAGCTTCCGCCCGGGCAATGAGTTGACGAACACCCGCGGTAATCTTTGCCGGATCGGCAGCGATCGCGCGGATCTCGTCCTCACGGCGAACCATGTAGCGCCCATCACCGACGTAATCCATCCACGACACATGCATGCCATCCGACGTCGGTCGCCAGTCGAAAGCGGGACCGACAAACACTTCGATACGCCCCAACCCGTCGCGCTCGCGATCAAAAAACGCGCGGTACTGCTCACGTGGCGAGGAGATACCCGCCGACTGCAGAAAAGAACGATCCTTGTCGTGCGCGATCTCCGACGAGTGCAACCGCACCCCTTTGAGCTGCCCAGGATTGCGCGGCGGAAGACACCCAGCAATGAGGGTGGGCACGATCGTCGGCGGGCCGGCATAGACAAAAATGTCGCCACCGATCTGATCGGTAGGCCCCGGTTCCTGCGTCACCACCACACCGAGCTTGTCGACAATCCCAGCGTGCGCCCGCACCCGAACATTGTTGCGCGCCATATCGCGGAAACCTGAAACCTCAATACGGATGCGCGGCTGGGCGAGAACCTGAAGCGCCCGCAACAACTGTTCGCCCAGTTTGCTCTGAACCGATTCACGCACGCTGTCGCACTGGGCGCGATAGGCGTCCAAGGTGGGCGCGGTGTTCCGATACATCAACGGGTAGGGCAGACGATCCCGCTTGATCTGGTCCTCCCACAGCCACGCAAACTCGTGTGCCGTAAACGACCATCGTCGTCCGGTGATTGCGCGGCGAGTCATGGCTGCTGCCCGGTGGGGTCAAACGGTGGGGGTAGCACCGGGACGTCAGTGTCGGCGGCGACCATCGCGGAAGCGTAGATCGTCCGCAGTACGTTGGCGGCCTCCATGTCTGCTTCATCGCGTTGGTAGTCCGCGGCTTTGAGATTCATAAACGGGCGCTGCTGCGCCAGCTCAGCGGTGGCAGGGGGATCGGGAATGAGTTCGACGAGCCGCTTAGCTTCAGCCAGGCCAGTCGCTGCCTCGTCGACCTTGGCACCGATGCGTGTTGCCACATCACCAAGAAGGCTCGTTTGGGTAGCGCACCGCAGTAGCGCTTGGCCGATCTGGGTGGACGCGCCACCCTGCCAATCGCTGAGGGACACTTTCAGGCTTGTA
>JAAYXN010000463.1 GCA_012515885.1 Rhodococcus sp. (in: high G+C Gram-positive bacteria) | reverse complement strand
GTTGGCTGGCCCGCGCCGCGCATATGCGTCCCGATGGAACCCGCGATGCACTCGGAGTGCTCGAAGCCGAGATCAAACGCAACGCGCACCGGGTGCGTCGACTGCATTCGAAACTGTTCTACCGGCCGTTGCTTGAGTCGGTGGCTCGGATGGACAAGGACGCTCTGGCTCTCTCGCCGGATGCTGCGATCCGTCAGCTCGCTGTTCTCGGTTACACCGCGCCAGAGAACGCACTCGGGCACCTGACGGCGCTGACCGGCGGGTTGTCCCGCAAGGGCCGCATCCAGGCACTGTTGCTGCCGAACCTGCTTGAATCACTGGCCGATACACCCGATCCCGACGCGGGTCTGCTGGCATACCGGCGGCTGTCTGACGCCCTGTTTGATCAGACGTGGTTCCTGCGGTTGCTGCGTGACGAACGCTCAGTCGCCCAACGGTTGATGCAGGTCCTCGGTTCATCGGCGTATCTCGCTGACATCCTCGTCAACGCGCCCGAAGTGATCCGCCTGTACGCGGATTCTCCGTCCGGGCCGCGTCTACTTGAGACCGACCCGGACGATGTCTCCCGCGGAATTGCGACGGCGGCAGCCCGATACGAAGACCCGACGCGGGCCATCGCTGCGGCCCGTTCACTCAGGCGCTACGAACTGGCGCGCGTGGCGTCCGCTGACGTTCTCGGCATGCTCGATGTCCCGCAAGTGTGCCGGGCACTGTCGTCCGTGTGGGCTGCTGTACTTGGCGCCGCGTTGGCTGCCGTCGTCAAAGCCGACGAGAAGAAGCGCGGCACACCCGCGCCCGCAACCTTCACTGTCATCGGCATGGGCCGACTCGGCGGCTACGAACTCGGCTACGGCTCCGATGCCGACGTGCTGTTTGTGTGCGAGCCACACGAAGGTGTTGACGAGACCGTCGCGGTGAAGTGGGCCAACACCATTGCTGATCGCGTTCGGTCACTGCTCGGCGCGCCAAGCACCGACCCGCCGCTCGAAGTCGACACCGGTCTGCGTCCCGAAGGTCGCAGTGGACCGATGGTGCGCACACTGGCGTCCTACAAGGCGTACTACGACCAGTGGGCGCAGCCGTGGGAAGTGCAGGCGCTGCTGCGCGCGACAGTGGTCACCGGTGACCACGATCTAGGCGTCCAGTTCCTGCACATGATTGACCGCATCCGCTATCCCGAAGGGGGAGTGTCGGAGCAGGCTGTCCGGGAGATCCGACGCATCAAGGCACGTGTGGATTCGGAACGCTTGCCGCGCGGAGCTGACCCCGCGACACACACCAAACTGGGGCGCGGCGGCCTTGCAGACATCGAATGGACTGTCCAACTGCTTCAGCTTCGACATGCCAGTGATATTGAGTCGCTGCACAACACATCGACGCTGGAGACCCTCGACGCGATCGGCGCTGCCGAGCTGCTGTCCGAAGCGGACGTTGAGTTGCTGCGCGAATCATGGATTACGGCAACGAAAGCCCGTAACGCACTGGTGCTCGTACGCGGTAAACCCACCGATCAGATTCCTAGCTCAGGACGTGTACTGTCGGCAGTCGCTCAGGTTGCTAACGGCGGCGAGCCAGTAGATTCGGGGGAATTCCTCGACAACTACCTTCGGGTGACGCGCCGGGCACGTGGAGTGGTGGAACGCGTATTTGGCGAGTGAGAACGATGTGTTCTCGCAGGGGAGGGTTAGACGGTGCGGATAGTGCGGATTGTTGCCGCCGTGATCGGTTGGCTTGCTGTGGCGATTGCGCTGGTAGGGCTCGGCGCCCGCAGCTTTGATACGACGCGGCAGTGGGTACTCATCGTGGGTGCGGCTGCGCCATACCTGCTGGCGGCGTCTGTCGTCGCGATCGCGGCTATGGCGTTGGCGCGCCAAAAAATTGGTTTAGCCGTCGCGCTGTGTGTGGCGATAGCCGGGGTGTTTACTCAGGCCCCGCTGTTCTTTTCCTCGGACACGCCATCGCTGAATGGTCCCGAAATCACTGTGCTGCAAGCCAACATCTGGGTTGGCAACGCCGATGCCGATGCGTTCGTACGCCAGGTGCGCGATGAGAACGTCGACGTGGTGACGGTCAATGAGCTGACGCCGGAAGCGCTCGACCGATTGACGGCTGCGGGTCTTGATGAGGCGCTGCCGTTTTCGTTTGTGCGTCCGGATGGTTTCGCGCATGGCACCGGTATTTGGAGTAAGTACCCGCTGTCGGATGAGTCGGAGTACGACAACTTCGCGATGTTCCAGCTCTCCGCGAAGGTGACGTTGCCGGACGGGCAGTGGTCGTGGGTGTATGCGTTCCATCCGGTTCCGCCGTGGCCGACCG
>JAAYXN010000462.1 GCA_012515885.1 Rhodococcus sp. (in: high G+C Gram-positive bacteria) | reverse complement strand
TCGACCGTTCCCCGTCGGCTCGCAACCTCGACGGCACACCGCAGTTACACGTCACCCTCTGGGACCGCACATTCGTTGACATCGACGGCAAGAAGAAGATCATTCGGATGTCGCGGTTCGGGCCGTTCGGCTTGGACCCCAACGATCCCTGTCGGCCCTTCTCCCTTGCCGCACCGTTCAGTGTGGCGATATGTCCGACACTCGCGTCGTACGCAATGGCCGGCTGCGGGCGATGGTGATTTCACTCCGGTGAAACGCCGACAGAAAGGGAAGGGACAAACGCTCATCGGAGTAGTCATTGCGGCACGATTTCCACTCATCACATAGGAGTTATCAATGTCCAGCACAACCAATATCCTTCCGGCACAATCCGCTCCGATCGACCGCACTCCAGCGGGTGCGATGGCATTCGCCGCGAGTTCCGGTGTCCAGGCCTCAGGGTTCTGGGACGTCCTCGGAGATGTGGCCAAAGCCGCCGCCCCTGTTGCGCTGCCCGCGCTGGCCGGCCTGATCTGAAACCGTCGAGGGTGCATCGGCGAGATCTCGCCGGTGCACCCTCTGTCGATCATGACACCCGCATCGCCGCTCGTCAGCTGCGTGATGCCAACATGCAGGCGGCCGCATTTCGTGCGCCAAGCGATCAGACTATTCGCGGCGCAGGACTATCCGACTCGTGAACTGATCATCGTTGGTGACCAGATGTCCGGTGTGTTTCCACCGGGAGTGCGTTTCCTCGAAGCCAACGGCGGCGAAACGATCGGCGCCAAGCGCAATCGGGCGTGCGCGGCCGCCAAAGGCGAATTCATCGCGCTGTGGGATGACGACGATTGGTACGGTCCGCAGCGACTCTCGGCACAACTCGCTCCGCTGATCGACGGCGACGCTGACATCTCGGCGCTCACCGCTTCATTGTTCTTCGATGTGCACAGCTGGACATTCTGGCGTGTGTCCCCAACGTTGCACCGACGCATGTTTCTTCAGGACGTCGCTGCGGGGACGCTGGTGTTCCGGCGTACTCTTTGGGGCGGCTCGGTTCGGTTCCCCGATGCGTCACTCGCCGAAGACGCCGGGTTTGTGGCTTCGGCGCTACGGCGGAAATCCCGCCTGGCCCGGGTCGACGGGTCGGGGCTGTTCATGTACGTCCGCCACGGCCACAACTCCTGGAACTTTCAGTGCGGCAACGGCGATGGATGGCGGGTTGCAGACGAGCCGCGCTTCTCGTCAGCGGACCGGCACTTTTATTCAAAGATCCGGGAATCGGAACATCCCCTTGTGACGTGCATCATGCCGACGGGTGCCAGGCGGTCGTTCGTCCGCCGCGCCTTGACCTATTTCCTCCGCCAGAGTTATGAGCCCCGTGAGCTGGTGATCATCGATGATGGTGAAACACCGGTGCAAGATCTGGCCGCCACGGATGACCGGGTTCGCTATGTGCGGTTGCGGCACCCAATTCCGCTGGGCGAGAAGCGGAACCAGGCCTGTGAACTTGCGCGCGGCGATATCATCGCCCACTGGGACGATGATGACTGGTACCCATCCGATCGCCTCGGCACGCAGATCGCCCGACTTCACAGACATGGCGCCGAGGTCTGCGGCCCGCGGCGGGTACGGTTCTACGCGCCGGCCCGCAATCAGTGCTGGCGCTATGTTTATCCGCAGAATGCGCACCGGCCCTGGGTGGCCGGCAGCGGACTGTGCTACACGCGTGACGCGTGGCGTGCTCATCCATTTGACCCGGTGACCACCGGTGAAGACATCAGGTTCGTTCGGAGCCATGCTTCGAACACCGTGTTCTGCGACAACGATGACGCCCTGTTGGTGGCGATCCTGCATGAGGACAACAGTCATCCCAAGGCGACCAGGTCGATGGGTTGGCAGCCACGGCCGTTACACGAGATCCGGGGACTACTAGGTGATGACTGGGACAGCTATGCGTCGCTTCAACGCACCTGACCGACCACGCCGACACCCATCGAGTAGGCGATGAACGCATTGTGCATCTCACGTACACGCAGGTCTTCCAGCCAGTCCTCCGCGCCGAGCGCACGAGCGACCGGCGTCAGCCTGAACGCCTCGTCGGCGACCTCGACGCTTCGGATCGGGACGGCCGACGCCTCCACGCGGAGAATGTCGATACCTGCGCGGGCGAACCATTCCGGTAGCCTGCGGCCCGAGTCGGGATGGCGGAACCGTTCCGCCGACTTCCGCACGACCTTGCGGGTGATCTCGAGATTGGCCGCGCTGATGGCGAGGGTGTCCCAGTCCGGTTCCATCGCGACGATCCGCCCGCCTGACCGCACCACCCTGGCCATCTCGGCTACGGCAGATGCGGGATCCCGCATGTGCTGGAGTGCGCGTTCAACTCGAGCGGCGGCGAACTCGTCATCGGCGAAGGGCATTTCCGCGGCGTCACCGACGATGAACTCGACATTGGGCCAAGCCGCTGCACGTGATCCTGCCGTAGCGATCATCTCCGGGCTTTCGTCTAACCCGACCGCTCGTCCCGTCGCGCCCACTGACTCCGCGAGATGGCGGACATCGCCACCGGTTCCGCACCCGACGTCGAGCACGGCGTCTCCGGGAAGCAACGCCAGCGCTGAAATGCTGGCTCTCTTCGGCGCTGTCGCGATGGTCTCCGCATCATCGAGATACGAGATGTATTCGCCGACGCCCCCGAAGGCCCCGCCATGGTACATCTCCCAAGGGTAGCTCAATATGCATTGTGTCACAACGTCTTTAATGGATCGCTAGCAAGCGAACCTGCTGCTGGAAATGAACCTGTGGTAGTGCGGTCGCAATACCGGCAGTTGATCACGCACATCGACCGTGAAGACGTAACAAGCCTTGGCTCGCTGCGGTGCGCGAGGGTCGAAAAACACCAGGGTCACGTCCCAGCTGTCTGAATACAACGATCCGACAGGACTTCTGGACACCACGACTCGGCCCAGCGTATAGAGATTCAGACTTTCGGACGCGAGCTCGTGCGATGCCGGGACATCGTCGAGCTCCCATCCGGCAAACAATGGCTCTTTGAAGAATCGGCTGGCATGCACAAGTCCCGTTCCGAGGAAGTTCAACGCCCGGTCCGCAGGCGTGTGTCCACCGTTGCGAAGTTCGGCATAGGTCTTGTTCAGCACGGCACGCACCACCGAATCGGCCGTGTCCCGGACATCGACACCGGTCCTCTGCGCGAGCCGCGGATCCTCGAGGAAGGCCGAGACCGCCGAGTCGACGATCACGTTCTCGAGCCACAGGTCAATGCGCCTCGCAGCCACCTCCACCACCGGCAGAACCTGCCCTGATATCAGCCGGGCCGTGCGCGTCGTGAGCCATCCTGCTAACGAAACCCGCGAGACGTAACTGTCACTGCTGGCGGGTGCGGCCTGGCCGTCGATCGCGCGGGCGAGGGTGGACAGAACTTGAGAAACCTCGCCGGCAACGAATTCCTGCCAGTTGCCGCGGTGTGCTCGTTCAGGCTCGAGTGCATAAAGGGCAATGCGGTCCACCTTCAGAACCCAGATGACCTTGTCCACCAACCAGGGTCGGAACCTCAGAAGTCTGCGTAGTTGAACCGGATCGTCTGGGTTGCCACGGATCTGGGCCAAATGCATCTCCTCGCCGATGCTGTCTCGACGCGCCTGCGTACCGAAATCAAACCCGATTGTTCCGACGGCGTAGATGGGACCGGTGCCACCCATTGCCGACGGATGCACGGTCACTCAGTTCCCCCGTTCGGTGCTGCATCACGGTGCGGGGGTAGTGGATTTTCCGGGTTGAGCTTCTGGCGTATGTGCGCGCGCCGGCCCACGCCAAGCTTTCGGATGATGTTGTGGACATGGCTCTTGACGGTGCCCGTGGAGATCTGCAGTCGGGTGGCAATCTCATGGTTCGTCAAACCGTTGGCCACGAGGCGTGCGATCTCCAGTTCGCGAGCCGTAAGCGGTGCGCCGTTTCGATGCAGCCGGGCAACGCCGTTGTTGCCGACGCCTCGAACCAACGCCCCGGAAATTCCGACGGAACACCCAGCCTGGCCCGCCGCCACCTCCCGGAGAGTTGCGCTGAGTTCGTCCAGCGATGCGCTTGAACCGACAAGACCCAGCGCGCCCGTCGTGGCCCAGACGACGGCTCGATCCGGATCTTCACCGACGTTGACTGCCACCAGCCGCTTGCTTGCGTCGGCCTGCCTTATCGCCGCGGCTGTTTCGAGGGCGAAGCGGCCTCCGGCGTCAATCACGACGATCTGGATCGGCCGATCCGATCGCTGCAACTCGGCCACGGCTTCCACGCCGTTGGTGGCGCTGCCGATGATTTCGAAGTCCGGCAGGTGAGCTATCCAGTCGTTGAGGAGCCGTCCCCAGATCTGGACGGCGACGACGGTGTACACACCGTGCCGCGACCTGGCGTCGTCGGGGGCGCTTCGCCTGCGACTCGTCACGCCCGAATCGACCTGTCTAAGTGCGTCCGGCCGCTGCGGCCACTGCCCACATCACCTCGGGATGCCGGATATCGCTGTGGGCTCCGGAGAACGCTGACTGGTTCGCCTTGATGACCGCGTTGGCATCCACCGCGTAGAAGCCGCCCGGATCGAAGTCATAGACATGACCTGCAGCGGCCAGCGGGGTCACCACGGCCGCCGGATTCTGTTGAAATCCGTCCCGTCCCATGGCACCCCATCGATACACGAGGTCATCGACTGCTTCATTGTCTTGACGCGCCAGCATGCTCGCGGTCGGATACCACCATCCGACGGCGCGATCTGCGGAGGTAAAGGTCGCAAGCAGCGGGCCGTCGACCCGATTTGCGAACCCGGCGAGTGCGCCCCTTCGGTCGCCGTCGATCGGCATCGGGGCGGCGAAGGCGAAGTGCGAGAAGGCGCCTTGGATCAGGGTCACTGATTTCACCGGCGATGCCGACCCGGTGAGATTCTCTGGCATCCCGGCCAATGCGTATGCAACGAGACGCGCGCCGAAGCTGTGGCCGATCAGGTGAACCCGCGGAGCGGGCGTAAGGGCGGCGATCTGCGGACCCAGCCCGTCTTTGCCGACGACGCCGGCGCGGTTCTTCATCTCGTAGTAACTCATGGTGCGCAGTACCTCACGCGCGCCTGACCACAGCCCTGTGAACGGGTTGCCTATTCCCTGTGCGTCACCGTCTCCTTTGGGTGCCATCGCGACACCTTGGCCGATGACAGTGGCGGTGTCGCCGTCGAGCATTGCGGCTTCACCGGTGTCCTCGTCGCCTTGGGGGGCGGTTGTCACCAAATTGGCTGCAAGGGACTGGAACTCACTCAGCCGGTCGGGGTCTTGGGGCTTTTCGTCGAGCAGCGCTCCGATGGTCGCCAGATCTTGCTGCTGGTCGGGAAAAGCCGGAGCGAGCGCCGTGACGATCTGCGCACCGGTCGACGGGTGCGGTGTCGCGGTCGCCGGATCGTCGTCCGGGAAGAGAAGCGATGGCCAGAACACCCCGACGACCGCACTTCCCGAGAAGTCGCCGCCGAGTTGGCCGGCGAGGAGGGTGAACATCGCCGCGTACAGGTCGCGAGCCGATTCGACACCGTTGTTCCAGCCATGGGCGAACACAAACAGTTCATCGATGTCGCCTGCGGACACGGCGGCGCGCAGCTCACCGTGACCGTTGCCGACCGACGCGTTCAGCGTCCCGTCGGCGTTGAAATGAACCTCGTAGTAGGGCAGGCCGCTGATCGTGGGCATAGTGTTGTTTCTCCTTCGTTCTCATGTGCTGGACAAGGCACGCATGAGATCGATCAGCCCGGCGCCCTGAAAAAACTGGTGGCGGCCGAGGTCGGATGCGGTATCCATCAACAGCTGCTTCACCAGCTGCGGTTGGCCGATGAACTCTTCTCTGGCCGACAGGAATGCGGCGATCATCCCGGAAACATGCGCAGCGGCCATCGACGTGCCACTGTGCTCGACATACCGAGCGAGGTTTTGTCGCTCACCGCGTTCCGCGGTGAGGGGTGGCACCCCGGTGGCGAATGCTCCAGTGGCGGCGGAGGTGATTCGTTCGCCGGGAGCGACGAGGTCCGGTTTGAGTCGACCGTCAAGGGTCGGGCCCTTCGATGAGGTGAACGTGACACCGTACGTGTGCGGCCGATACCGATGCACCGAACCGACTGTGATGGCGGTCGCCGAATTGCCCGGGTCGGTGATCGTGGACAGCTGCCCATAAACATCGCTGCTGACCAGCTTGGTCGTCCCGGCTGCACCGGAGTTGCCTGCGCTGACCACGGCCACCACACCCGTCCCGACGAGGAGGTCGAGTTCTTTACACAGCGGGCTCTGCCCTGCGCCGTACTCCTCGGGCAACCAACCGCAGCCGAGTGACAGGTTCACACCGTGGATTTGCAGGCTTCGCCCTTGGCCGTTGATAGTGCGGACATAATCGAGCGCCTCGATGACCACGCTCGACACCGTCTTGGCGTTGTCGTCGAGCACCTTGAGGCTCACCAGGTGAGCTTGCGGCGCCACCCCACTCAGACTTGTGCCCTTGGGCAGCGTTCTTCCAGACCAGCGGGGAAAGCCCTCGACCGTGGGTTCGTTGGACGCGATGCGCAGTCTGCGCGCATCGCTTGGCGAGCAGCCCGCGACGATTCCTGCCACATGAGTGCCGTGGCCGACCAGATCCCGCAACGGATCCGGCGGTGGTCCCGGCGTAGCCGGCAGCGTGAAATCACGGTGCAGATGCTTGACTGAGTCACCTGCCAAAGTGTTGTACTCGGCGAAGTGGGGGTGGTTACGGTCGATGCCGGAATCGAGGATTCCCCAGACGACTCCGGCACCACCGCAACTGTATGTACGCGAGGCGGCGTCGGCCTTGATCGTGGTCAGCGATCGATCGAGATGCGCGTCGACGACCAAGTCCGGCCATACGTGGTAGATGATCTCCAGGGCACGCAACGCCGCCTTCGCATCGGCCGACTTGGCGCCACCCTGTACCAGCCGGATCACTTGATCCGGCGTCAGTGCGCACCGCATGTAGTGTCGGCCGATCGGCACCGGCCGCGGCGGCCGATCACCTGAGCGGAAAACCCTGTCGAACAGTTCGATGAACCGCTCACGCACGGACTCCGGGTCGTCGCCGGCGCGCACCCGCAATTCGACGAGGAGCAGCCGACGATCTTCGTCATCGGCGACAATCGCGTTGGCGGCATCCGGCGACGACGCGTCGGCGGTCGCCAGAACAAGAGGGCTGACAAGCGGCGGACGACGCTGCGGCGCGGGCGGCGGACCGCTCGTCATTGTTCACGCCGTCGATATACGCCAATAAGCGATATATGAATGCAAACGGTCACCAACAGTTTCATCGTTATCGCCTTTGTGTTTGGCACCATATGTCACACCAGTTGCGGCCCGTTCCGTCATTGTCTCTCGATTATTCTCCACTGGAGTTGAAAACCATAGAGTTTCTCAGATAAATGCGGAATATCAG
>JAAYXN010000461.1 GCA_012515885.1 Rhodococcus sp. (in: high G+C Gram-positive bacteria) | reverse complement strand
GGTTGGGAAGCAGGCGGGTCGGTTTACCCTGCGTGCCTATTCCTTTCGCGGACAGGCGCGCAACCAACTCGACATCAGCGACCGGATCGGGTGCACCAATCGGCTCGTCCCCACGCAAGACGCGCAGGACGTCCGCGGCCCACAGGCCGATGCCGCCGCCATCCATAACACCGTGGAAAGCACGGAATATCAGGGTTGTCGTGTCTGATTCCCGGTCCCGCAGGACGACAACTTCACTTGTCGCCTGCGGACCCGGGCCGATCCGGCGGTGCAGCACCGGGTCGGTATCAAGTGCGTCCCAGTCGATTCGTCCAGGAAATTCCTCGACATTGGGGGCCGTTCCGGAATCGATCCAGTCATCACCCGAAAGGATGAGCCGGGAACCCGGGCAGGCCCTGGACGCAACATCTACTGCGTGACGAAGCTGCGCTCCGTCAATGTCGCCGCGCCCCTCAACGACCAATCCGATCGCGAAAGGCGGCGCGACGTCACGAGTGGACAGGTACAGACGTTCAGTCGGTGACAATGTGCGACGGAACTGAGTGGGGGCGACCACGTTCACCTCGAAAAGCTGGAGACCGCCTCAGCGATCTCGGGATACAGGGGGCTGAAAACTCCGAGCGATGTTGCCCGCTCATATCTTTGAGGGTCGAACTCGGGAAGTGCTAGCGGTCGTGCAAGATCAGCGATGCGCGTGCGGCCGAAGTACTCGCCGCTGTGGGATGCTGCCGGTTGCGGCGAAGCTGTGCCGGCTGCGACGGCATCGAGGTTGCGAACAAACAGGGTGTGGCACGCCTTGACCCCAGCGAGCATCACTTCCTGGAAGCCGTGCTCGGGGGCGATGTCGAACCGTTCGGTATCGAGGACGGCACCGGTGTCGATCCCCGCATCAACGAGATGCAGGGTCGCACCGTATTCGACAGCGTCACGCAGCAGCGCGAAAATCACCGCAATTTCGGGAAGACCGCGATGATCCGGCAGCAACCCGTTGTGGATGTTGTGGATCCGCAGACCCGAACTGAGCAGCGGTTCACGCAGAATGGTGCCGTTGTCGATCGACCACATGACATCGTCGGTCGCCGCCGCGAGGACCTTCTGATGGTCCTCATTGACGTTGGCCGTACGCAGGATGGGTAACTCGGCAATATCGGGCGGCACCGTCTCGGTTTCGGAAACACACACCAGGTCGATGGCGTGGCCGCGGCTGCGTGTTTCCCGCACCGCGCGCCACAACAGCGATCCTCGTCCGACAAAAATCATCAGACAGCCTTTGCCAGTTGGGAAATGCCGCCCTGCTTGTGCACCCACGCACTGAACTCGGCGAGCCCGGTTTCCTGATCGATGATCGGGCGGTAACCGAAGTCTGCTCGCGCCGCACTCGTGTCGAACGTGGCGCTGCGGCTCATCAATGCCAGCGCGTATCGAGAAAGCGGCGGCTGCCACCGCTGCGCGACCGGCGGGAGCTTCCAAATCGTTTCCAACACACCGACGACGGCAGTGAGCACCGCCATGTTGGGGCGTCGAGTCGGACGTTCAAAACCGAAATGCTGCGCAAGGACACCCACGAGCTGCCACACGTCAGTGACCTCATCATCAGCGAGGAAGTACGCGCGCCCACCGACAGCATCAGACGTCAACGCTTTGATGATCGCTTCCACCGCGTTGTCGACGTGGCACAGCGACGCCTGCACGGTACGTCCGCCAGACAGATCCGGTAGACGTCCGTCCGCAGCTTTACCCATCAGGCGAATCACCGGCCCCGAGCGATCGCCCGCACCCCAAATAGCGCGCGGACGCAAAGCGCACGTGATGAACCCCGGCGAGTTTGCCGCCAACACGGCGCGCTCGGCGGCAGCTTTCGTTTCCGAGTACAGATTGAGATAGCGCTTCGGGTAGGGGATTGACTCATCTACCTGAATCAGATCCTCGCCGTCGTACTCCATCACCGCGCTGGGGCTGGAGATGTGCACAAATCGTGTGACGCCCGCTGCGCGGGCCGCCTCCAACAAGTGAACGGTGGCGTCGACGTTCTCTGCCACGAACTGCTCACGGGTTCCTCGTTCGTCGACGCGGGCAGCGCTGTGCACCACCGCGTCCATCCCGTGGACAGCGCCCTTCAAGCTCTTGGCGTCAGCGAGGTTTCCGTACACCAGGGTGATCGCGTTGATTACTCCAGCATCACGAAGGTCCGTCAGGTTGCTGGTCTGGCGTACCAGGGCAAACACTTCGTGTTCGCCGTCGCTGACGAGACGGCGAACCAGCGCGCCACCTAGGAAACCAGATGCACCGGTGACAAGTACTTTCATTTCTCTTTTCCCGTACTAGAACTATGAGGAAGTGTCGGGCTGCGTCGGGTCTGCCGCAACCTGTGGGGACACTGTCTTCCAATAGGTGAGTCCAAAAATGAACGTCATGATGGCGGTGCGGCCGCGGGAGTGGCCTGTGACATGGCGCTGACGGAACGCCACAGGAACCTGCAGTCCGTGAACGACGACGCTGAGGAACAGGTCGATCCACCACACCACCCGCGCAGACGGATGCGGCCACGGCTTCTTGCCCTGCGCATAGGGGACGCCAGCAACAAGAGTGACCCATCCCAAGATGGGAACCGCGCGCAGGACAATCACTTTCGTCCTACTCACGGTTTACTCACCTTTTCCGATGCCCACCGAGCCAGCTCTTCACGGCCGATTTTCGCGTTGTGCCTGATGTCCACGGGAAACGAGGGGTGCACGAGGAAATGCTCAATGCTCTGTACCTCCTCCTTGAGTCGGCCATCGAGTTCCGCGTCTTTGACGCGGGCCCGCAGTGCCGTCACCACCTGGTCGCCATTGGCGTCGCCAGCCAATTCGACGCACAGGACTGGGACGACGCGCCCCTGCTCGTCTGCGCCGACCAGCGCTGTCCGGGCAACGCCGTCGATACCAGCGAAGATCTGCTCGATTTGCACGGTGAACATCGGGCCGGCGGCGGCCCGTACGCGTTGAGCTTTGCGGCCCTGGAACCAGATTCGGCCCTGCTCGTCGATTCGGGCGAGGTCACCGGTCCGATGCCAAATGGTTTCGCCGTCCCGGATTTTCCCGGACGTGTCCGCATTTTCCGGCCACACGTAGTGGGTGGAGATGTTCGGTCCGGAAACGATCAGCTCGCCCACACCAGATTCGCCCAGCTCAGTCAGGTCATCCGTCCACTTCAGGATCGGATCGTCCGAAATGGTGATGGTGCGGACCTGCACGCGCGGAGCCGGGAACCCGAGAAGGACACCCGCACCTGAACGTGTCTGCTCAACGACGTCCATGGTGAGTTCGCGGGATTCGACGGCAGCCATCGGCAACGCCTCGGTAGCGCCGTATCCCACAAACACTTCCGCGGTCTCGGGCAGCACGGCACGCAGCCGCGGCACCGCGGACAGCGGAACCGGTGCGCCGCCCGAGTAGATGCTGCGCACCGACTCAAGGAAGCGGGGACGATATTTGAAATCGTCGCTGCTCTCCATGTAGTTGACGAGCGGCAACAGTACGGCCGGGGACGCGAAGAATGTGCGTACCCCGTAGCGAGTGATCGCGTCAGCAACATGCGCCGGATCGGTCGAACCGACCTGTCCCGGCACCAGCGGAGGTAGAACGCACCGCGAACCGAGGAACAGATCGATCAAACCGAACAGCGGCAACGTGACCAGTGAACATTCCGGAGGAGTGTGGCCACGCATCTCGTCGATCTGCTCGACCATCGCCGACAGATTGCCGTGCGTCATCTCTACCGCTTTGGCCGGTCCGGTACTGCCGGTGGTGAAGGCGACGATCGCCGTCTCCGACGCCGTCACCGGCTGAACCGGTACTGGCGCCAACACCGACTTGCGTCCCAGGGACTGCAACGTGCGTCCACCCCAGAACTTGCGTCCCACAGTGATGTTGACGCGGACCTGACGGAAACGTCGCCGATAGATGATCCGCACGGCTTGCGCCGGTGGGACGCCAATAAACACTTCAGCGTCCACTGCCGACAGGCACCGGACCATCGCCGAGACACCCATCCCCGGATCGATCACCACCGGCACGGCGCCGCACTTCAATAGCCCAAGAAGCACCGCATACAGCTCGGGGCCCGGGGTGACGAGGACAATCGCTCGCGTTCCCTGCGAGACGTTTTCACCGCGAAGGTACTCCGCGATCGCGTCGGACCAGTCATCTAACTCGCGATAGGTGACTGCCGCGTAGATCGGCGTAGACCCTGCGCCCGTGGAGGTTGCGTACACCACGGCGTCACAGCTGGGTGAGGTTGCTGCTTGCTCGCGAAAGCGCTCAACAACCGGAGTGAGGGTGACAGACATCAGACACTCGCCTTTTCCGAAACTACGGCCCCTTCACTGGATCCGGCTCCAGCTGTGGTGGCCGTCGTGCTCGGCACACGGTACATCGTGGCGGCGGCGCTTGGGCCTGCGCCAGCACCGACGAACAGGATGTGACGGTAACGTTCGAGGGCACCTTCCTGCTGGAGGAGGTGGTAGGCCACCGGCAACGACGCGGTGTGCGGGTCGCGGCCAAAGAGCTCTGACAGGTCGCGTTCGAAATGGTTGAGGTGCAACCGTGCCGCCAACCGAGCACCGAAGCTCGGGGTCGGCGTTGAGGTCACGAGCAGGGTGGTTTCGGGATCAACAACATTGGCGCGCAGCGAATCCAATGCTGCCCGCGTTCCGACGTCAAGCAGATCGTCTTCGAAGCTGGTGGCGCGATCAACCGTGATCTGGCCCCGGCCAAGAATTCCCATATCGCCCAGGTCGACGTAACCCTCGACCGCCGCAGGGCCTTCCGACAGGGAACTGAAGGTGCGGCCGAAACCGGCTTCCTCTTCAGAAGCACTGAG
>JAAYXN010000460.1 GCA_012515885.1 Rhodococcus sp. (in: high G+C Gram-positive bacteria) | reverse complement strand
GCCGCCGATGCGGTGGCGATCTTGACGAACAGCCCGCTCGCTGCGGGCGGCTGGGCCGAGTCCTTGGAGGCGATGATCGACGCCGACCCGAGGACGCGCGACTCGATCTGGCAAGGCGTGTCGCTGTCGCTGAGCGCACTGGCCGACCCGCGCGTGCTCGATGCGGTCTCACCCGGTGAGGGCGAGGACTTCGACCCGGAAAAGTTCATCGCCGAACGGGGCACCCTCTACTTGCTCGCCACCGGCGCCGGAGCCGGTGCCAGCGCCGCGATGGTGGCCGCGTTCGTGGAAGACCTCGTAGAAGCGGCCCGCCGCGTGGCAGCACGCTCTCCGGGCGCACGCCTCGACCCGCCAATGCTGCTCGCTCTGGATGAGATCGCCAACCTCAGCCCGCTTCCGAGCCTGCCGACCCTCATGGCCGAGGGCGGCGGCACGGGCATCACGACCATGCCGGTGCTCCAGAGCCTGGCCCAAGCGCGTGACCGCTGGAGCGAGAACCAAGCCAACGCGATCTGGGATGCGGCGATCACCAAGATCATCCTCGGCGGCGCATCCAACTCCCGCGATCTGCAAGACCTCTCCGCGCTGATCGGCGAACGCGACGAGTTCACCGACAGCGTGACCTTGGGCGATCACGGCACCCGCTCGAATCAGCGCTCGATCAGGCGCGTGCCGATCATGCCGCCCGACCGCATCCGCACCCTCCCGTTCGGCACCGCCGTCACGATGCTGCGCTCGGCCCCGCCGATCATCACCGACCTGCGCGCGTGGCCGAAACGACCCGACGGTGACCGGCTCAAAGCTGATCGCACCGAGATCGAGGCGTTGCTGGAACGAGGCACGAATGGCACCTGAGCCGCACCTATCTCACCGACCGCTGCCCCCAGGCCGCACCCTGCGGCCACGGGCGGCAACGACAACGGCACGAGTGTGGTGGAGGTGATGGCCGATGGCCCGCAGGAGCCGGAAAGCGCCGCCCGGTCAGCTGGAGTTCGACCTGTGGGGGCTGGCCGAGCAGACCGCCGACGAGCAGATCAACGAAGCAGCCGAAACCGCGACCGGCGTGGAGGGAGCGACAAGTGAACAAGTACGGGGCGCAGGCGATGCAGCACTGGAAGACGCACGCGCCGGAACGGTACAAGCTGATCGAGAACCCGACCCGGTTCTTCACCGAGCTGGGTATGGAGGCGGAGGGCCAGATCACCGAACTGGCACGACAGATCGAGACGAACCGCCCCTTGTTGCTGGCCAAGACGCCCTCTTCGAGAGAGACTTATATCAAGGACGTGGCACACCGGATGACGGCGCTACGGATAGCGGAGGAGGTCGTGATGCAGCAACTCGCCTGGGTCACCGACCCGAGCCTGCCGCTGGACGAGGCCCGTCAGGAGTGGAACCAGACCTCCCCGAACGACGAGAACCTGATCATGTGGGCCGAGCGAAGGCAGGACGCCCCCGATCTGATGCCCTCGACGGTCGACCTGGAGCAGAAGGCCAAAGACTGGGCAGTGCCACTCTGGTTCTTGGAGGGCATGGTCGAAGCGGAGATCCCGAGGCAGTATCTGGAAGAGCACCAGAGCCTGCTGGCGGAGGCAGCGACGATCCGCTTCCTGCGCGAAGTCCACTAACGCCCACCGCTGACGACACCGGCCCGGAGCCTGCCGCGCCGGTGTTGCGATTCGTGCCCGCCACACACGACGACCTCGCACCCTCGGGCGCGAAAGCCCGCTTCCACGCGAACGTAGCCGCCATAGAAACCGCACGGTTGCTCGCAGCGCAGGAACGCCTGGCGACCGCCGACGAGCAGCAGACGCTTGCGCGCTGGTCGAGCTGGGGCGCGGTACCAGATGTGTTCGACGAGTCCAAGACCGACTGGAGCACCGAGCGCGAGCAACTGCTGAGCCTACTGAGCCCGGATGAGTGGGATGCCGCCGCGCGCACGACGATCAACGCGCACTACACCGACCCCTTGATCGTGCGGCAGATGTGGCGGGCAATGACCATGCTCGGCTTCGACAGCGGCAGCGTGCTGGAACCCGGCTCCGGGCTGGGCACGTTCCTCGGCATGGCACCCGAGCACGCGCGCATGACCGGGGTGGAACTCGACCCGGTGACCGCGGCGATCAGCCGCGCCCTATACCCGCACGCCGAGGTGCGCGGCGAGTCGTTCGCCGACACCCGCCTGCCCGAGGGATCGTTCGACGCGGCGATCGGGAACGTGCCGTTCTCGGATGTGACCTTGCATGACCCTGTGCACAACCCGACCCGGCAGTCGATGCACAACCACTTCATCCTCAAATCCCTCCGGCTCGTCAGGCCGGGCGGGATGGTCGCGGTACTGACGTCGCAGTACACGATGGATGCGCAGAACCCCGGCGCGCGCCGGGAAATGGCGATGCTCGCCGACCTCGTGGGCGCGATCAGGCTCCCCGCCGGGGCGCACCGGCGCACGGCGGGCACCGACGTGGTGACCGATCTGCTCATCCTGCGCCGCCGCGAAGACGGCGTACCGCCTGCCGATGATCTGTGGGAGACGGTCACCCCGATCAGCCTGGACGGGCAGCAGGCGAAGATCAACGCCTACTTCGACCACCGCCCCGAGCATGTGCTCGGTGAGATGCGTATCCGTCAGGGGATGTACGGCAGGCCAGCGGTCACGGTCGACGGCGACCTCGAGCGGCTCGAAGCCGACTTGGCTGACGTGCTCGATCAGATCACGTTCAGTGCTCGCCGCACCGGGCTGACGTTCACCGCGCCCACGGTTGAGCATCAGGCGCGGCAGGCCGCCCGTGTGCCCTCGCCGCCGCAGCTGTGGGATGGAAGCATCGTCGCCACCGACACCGGGTTCGGCACCGTCGCCGCCGGTGCGATCGAACTGCTGGAGGTGCCGAAGTCGGCTGGAGCGGAGTTGCGTGCCCTGCTGGGGTTGCGCGACGCGGCACACCGGCTACTCGAACTGGAGGCCACGACCGTCGATGACACCGACGAGATCAACGCGGCACGCGAGGGTCTGCACCGCGACTACCGCAAGTACGTCGGCAGGTACGGGCCGCTGAACCGCTACACGTTGCGCCGCACCGGACGCATCAACGATGCCGGTGAAGACACCTACGCCCGCACGGTTCCGACCCCGATCCGGCTGCTACGCAGCGACCCGTTCGGGGCGCTCGTGCTCGCCCTGGAGCAGTTCGACGACACAGACCAGACTGCGACCCCGGCGGCAATCATGACGCGCCGGGTCGTCTCCCCACGAACCGAACCACAAGGGGTCGACACCCCCGCCGACGCGATCGCGGTCAGCCTCGACCGCACCGGCAGGATCGATCTGCCACTAATCGCCGACATGCTCGGCATGGACGAGCCCGAGGCTCGGCAGGCGCTGGGCGGGCTAATCTTCACCGATCCGGTCACCGACGAACTCATCCACGCCCCCGCTTACCTTTCAGGCGATGTGCGCATGAAACTGGAGCAGGCCACGACACGCGCGGCCGACGACCCGGCGTTTCAGACGAACGTGGACGCCCTGACCGAGGTCGTGCCCGAAGCGCTCGGTGTGCAGGAGATAGGCGCCCGCATGGGAGCGGTGTGGATCAGCGCCGAGGTTCACGCCCAGTTCCTGAACGAGCTGCTGCGCACCAGCGACGTGAACGTGGAGAATCCGCTGCCGGGCATGTGGGAAGTGCGCGGTGGGCGTCAAGGGCTCATGTCCACCAGCGAGTGGGGAACCGACCGCCGTCCCGCACCGGACATCGCCCAGGCGATCATGGAACAGCGAACCTTGCTCGTCTACGACGAGATCGAGGACGTCGAAGGCAAGAAGCGTCGCGTGCTCAACCCGCTTGAGACCACCGCCGCGCAGGAGAAAGCCGACGCCCTGCAAGAGCGGTT
>JAAYXN010000031.1 GCA_012515885.1 Rhodococcus sp. (in: high G+C Gram-positive bacteria) | reverse complement strand
CCGCCGATCGCCTCGTAGTCGACGTCCGTGTCGCGTCCGATCAGCAGCCTGGGTGTCGGCGTCGATCCATGAGCGACTGTGGCCGCTGCCAGCGCCATTCCGAATGGGCTGACCAACACCCGTCCCTGCCCGAATCCGTCTTCTGTTCGCTGTACAAGGTTGGGCGCTGGCGGCACCGATCCGGTGTTCGTGGGCAAGCCGACTACGTCGTAGCGCACACCGATACCGAACTGCGCGGCCGCGATGGTGAGGGCGTCGTCGTCCATGTCGCTGGCGAGTTTGGCGAAAGACGTGTTGCAGGAGCGCGCGAACGCGGTTGCCATCGAAACGTTGCCGAGAGCGAAGTTGTTGTAGTTGGGGATGGTGCGTTCGACGATAGTGATGTGTCCGGGGCACGGCACCGTCGTGTCCGGTGTCGCCATCCCGGCCGAGATCGCAGCCCCCGCGGTCACCATTTTGAACGTCGAACCCGGCGGGTACATGCCGGTAGAGGCGACCGGCCCGTCACGATCGGCTGCCTTGTTTTGCGAGACGGCCAGGATGTTGCCGGTCGACGCCTCGATGACCACCATCATCGCTTGTTCCTCGCGCGCATCGACCGCTGCTTGCGCTGCGACCTGGATGGGCCGGTCGAGGCTGATCGAAAAGGACGGAACTGGTTGCGGCGCAGTCTCAGTCAACACGTCAACGTCCACACCGTTTTGGTTGACGGTCACCACACTCCACCCGGCTTTACCGTCAATCTCGTCGATGACGGTTTTCCTGATTTGCGAGATGAGGTCGGGCGCAAAGGTGCGATCGGTGGCAACCAGGTCTGCTTCGTCGGACACTGAGACACCGGGGATGACGGCAAGGATCGCGGAGACCTTCTCGTAGTCTTCAGCACGCAGCCGCGTGACGAGGTAGTTGCCGTTGACGCCGGTCGCTGATTCAGCGATGGACTGCGCGGTCAGTGAGCTGTCGTAGTCACGTAGCGCGGTAGCCAATTGCGACGCGGCAGCGCGGGTGTTTCCAGACGCACGTGCATCAAACCGGACGCGGTACACGATTCCAGGGACGAGCACATCCGAGCCAGCATGTTCGTTGACGCGCGCTCGATCCGCGGGGTGTGAGCGCAGCACCATTGTCTGCTTGTTCCCGAGGCGCGGATGAATATCGGTCGAGCTCCAGCGCAACACCCAGCCACCGTCCCGGCTGGCCATCTGAAACTCACCCGAATACGTCCAGGTGCGTTCGCGTGGAAGGTGCCACTGATAGGTGTATTCGACAGTCGCCGTATCACCACTGATGCGAACGTTTCCTGTCGTGGCGTCCAGAGATTGGGCTTGCAGCGACGTCCACACAGATTCGAGTGCGGGCACGGCAAGGTCCGGTCGATCTGAAACCTGCGCCGCCGCTTCGATTCTCCGCTCCGAAAAGGCCGTGAGGAAGGCGTGTGCTGCCGCTTCCGGCCCGGACATCCGCGGACTGCATGCGGTGATCGATACGGCTGCAGCAGCGAATACGCACAGCAGAATCAGCATCTTCTGCCGTCGCCGCCCTACCCCGCTGCCCGTTGCCATCGGCGTCATCCTAGGCCGAGCAGGTGCCTCTGTTCACGGATTTCAGGTGCCGCGCGGCGCACCCTCTGGAACGGCAATGTCCCCCGAACCAGTTCTCGGTTCGGGGGACATTGACCTCACGTTTTTAGCGGCGCGCTATTGCTCTTTGCGGTTGACGAGCATGTCGCGCACAAGGAACAGCAGAAGCAGCAGGGCAAAACCGATCAGCCACAGCGTCTCGACGTGACCCTCGTGGTTGCCGATCAGCATCAGCAGCAGGAAGGCGAAGGACGCCCAGCCAGCGACACGGTAGGTGCGAAACGACTCGCCGCTCCAGCCCCATGCAGCAGAGGGGACATCGGCGGTATCAACGCCGTTCACCACCAGTGGGTTGCTGGACGAGGGATCCAACTTGGGATCGGCCACGATCGGTCCTCCTGCTCATACGCGTTGCGCTTACTTGACCGATATCGTGACATACGACCGGGCGTCGTACGTAGCGGGGTCCGATCCAGTGGGTCTGCGTGTCGGGTGCCCGTCCGAATTTCGGTGGCGCGAATTCTGGCGGCTTGGGCAACCTGTCAGGGTGTTCTCAGGTGCCGTCAGGAACAATGTCGTTGTGACTCACGGATCTGTACAAGAGACGACCCCAACACGCGTACTGCTGCTCGGCAGCACCGGATCGATCGGTACCCAGGCGCTTGAGGTCATCGCTGCCAACCCGGATAAGTTCACGGTGGTGGGCTTAGCCGCAGGTGGCGGCAATATCGAGCTGTTGCAACAGCAGATCCGCGCCACCGGGGTCCGGGAGGTTGCCGTCGCCGATCCCCGCGCAGCCGCCAAACTTGATCTCCCTGTGCGCAGCGGCCCCGATGCCGCGACACAACTCGTCCGGGACGTGCAGGCAGATGTGGTGCTCAATGCGCTGGTCGGTTCGTTGGGGTTGGCACCGACGTTGGCGGCGCTCGAATCCGGTGCGCGCCTGGCACTGGCCAACAAGGAGTCGCTGGTAGCTGGCGGTTCGTTGGTGACTGCCGCGGCCGCCCCGGGCCAGATTGTGCCCGTCGACTCCGAGCACTCAGCACTGGCGCAATGTCTGCGCGGCGGCACAGCTGACGAGGTTGCCCGCCTGGTTCTGACGGCATCGGGTGGACCGTTCCGTGGCTGGTCGACGGCTGATCTCGAGACCGTCAATCCCGCGGAAGCCAAAGCGCATCCCACCTGGTCAATGGGACCAATGAACACGCTCAACTCGGCAACTCTGGTCAACAAGGGCCTGGAACTTATCGAGACGAACCTGCTGTTCGGCATCGACTATGACCGCATCGACGTCACCGTCCACCCCCAGTCGATCGTGCACTCGATGGTCACATTCGTTGACGGATCGACCCTCGCGCAGGCCAGCCCCCCGGACATGAAACTGCCGATCGCGTTGGCTCTGGGCTGGCCGCACCGGGTCGCGGGCGCAGCTCCGATGTGCGACTTCTCGACCGCGTCGACGTGGGAATTTATGCCGGTCGATGACGACGTTTTCCCTGCGATCAACCTGGCGCGCGCCGCGGGCAAGGGCGGCGGCTGCCTCACTGCCGTCTACAACGCCGCCAACGAGATCGCAGCAGAAGCCTTCCTGCGTGAGGAGATCACGTTCCCCGCCATCGTGCGCACTGTCGGCGCGGTGCTCGCCGATGCGGACCAGTGGACGGCCCCGCCGACTACCGTGGACGACGTTCTAGCCGCCGACGGCTGGGCCCGCGCGCGAGCGGCAGAACTCGTGAAGACGGAAGGCCGGTAACGACGTGCTGTTCGGGTTTGGCGTTTTTCTCTTCGCACTCGGCATCGCGATTTCCATCGCGCTGCACGAGGCCGGTCACATGTGGACCGCCAAAGCACTGGGTATGAAGGTGCGGCGCTACTACATCGGCTTCGGCCCCAAAATCTTCTCGTTCCGCCGCGGCGAAACCGAATACGGCGTGAAGGCCATCCCGGCGGGCGGATTCTGCGACATCGCTGGCATGACGGCCCTCGATGAGCTGGCGCCCGACGAGGTTGATCGGGCGATGTACAAGCAGAAGACATGGAAGCGGCTCGTCGTCATGTCCGGCGGCATCGCCATGAACTTCGTCCTCGGAATCGTCTTGCTGTTTGGTCTGGCCGTCACCTGGGGGCTCCCGAATCTCGATCCACGCGCCGTCGTCGACCGCGTGACCTGTGTGCCCGCCACTCAGGCTGGTGAATCTGCGGACTACGCGCTCGCGCCCTGCGAAGGGACCGGCCCTGCCGGTGCTGCCGGAATCGAGCCCGGCGACGTCGTCCTCGCCGTCAACGGCCAGTCCGTGGAGAGCTTCTCCGACCTCGTTGTTCTCACCCGCGAAGTGGACGGAACCGCTCAGTTCACCATCGATCGCGATGGCACCGAACTGACGTTGCCTGTCGCTGTCGAACAGGTGCAGCGGTGGGTTGTGGATCCCGATACCGGCGAGGTGAGCTCGGCGACCGTGGGTGCCATTGGCATCGCCGCTCCCCCGCGTATCACCGAGTACAACGCACTCACGGCAGTACCGGGCACACTCGTGTTCACCGGTGAGCTGGGTGTTCTCACCGTCAAAGCAGTTCTCGACCTGCCCAACAAGGTCTCCGGATTGTGGACGGCTGTCACCGGCGGTGAACGCGATATCGAGACACCGGTGAGCGTCGTCGGCGCCTCCGTCATCGGTGGCCAGATGGCTGAACGCGGAATCTGGCAGTCCTTCGTGCTGCTGCTCGCGCAGCTCAACTTCTTCCTCGGAATCTTCAACCTGCTGCCACTGTTGCCGCTGGACGGCGGCCACATGGCGGTCGCGATTTACGAGAAGATCCGAGACTGGATTCGGGGGCTACGCGGCCTGCCAGCTGGGGCGCCCGCAAACTACATGAAGCTGCTGCCCCTCACCTATGCGGCGATCATTGTTGGTGGAGCGTTCATGCTGCTCACGCTTACAGCTGACATCGTTAACCCCATCCAATTGTTCTAAACGATCCCGTTGTTCTAGCGAAGGTAAACTCGGGTCTAAGCAACGAAAGAAGGCAACTACGTGAGTACCCCCGTCAGCCTGGGCTTGCCTGCTGGCCCCGCTGCGGTTCTGGCCCCGCGCCGCAAGACCCGCCAACTTCAGGTCGGTTCCGTCGGTGTGGGCAGCGACCACCCGGTGTCGGTGCAGTCGATGTGTACTACCAAGACACACGACGTCAATGCCACGCTGCAACAGATCGCTGAACTCACCGCGTCCGGCTGCGACCTGGTGCGTGTCGCCTGCCCGCGGCAAGAAGACGCTGACGCTCTTGCGACCATTGCGCGCAAGAGCCAGATCCCAGTGATCGCCGATATCCACTTCCAGCCGAGCTACATTTTCGCGGCGATCGACGCTGGCTGCGCGGCGGTGCGCGTCAATCCCGGCAACATCAAAGAGTTCGACGGGCGTGTCAAAGAGGTCGCGAAAGCTGCGGGCGATGCCGGTATCCCCATTCGTATTGGTGTGAATGCCGGGTCACTGGATCCGCGTTTGATGGCCAAGTACGGCAAGGCCACTCCGGAAGCTCTCGTCGAGTCGGCGCTGTGGGAGGCCAGCCTGTTTGAAGAGCACGGCTACGGCGATATCAAGATCTCGGTCAAGCACAACGACCCGGTAATCATGGTGGAGGCGTACCGCCAACTCGCGGCCCAGTGCGATTACCCGCTGCACCTCGGTGTCACTGAGGCGGGGCCCGCGTTCCAGGGCACCATCAAGTCCGCTGTTGCGTTCGGCGCGCTGCTCGCTGAAGGTATCGGAGACACGATTCGTGTGTCCCTGTCCGCTCCCCCCGCCGAAGAAATCAAGGTCGGCACCCAGATTCTGCAGTCCCTGAACCTGCGTCCCCGCAAGCTTGAGATCGTCTCGTGCCCGTCGTGTGGGCGTGCCCAGGTCGACGTGTACACCCTCGCTGAAGAGGTCACCGCGGGTCTCGAAGGCATGGAGATTCCGCTGCGTGTCGCGGTGATGGGCTGCGTCGTCAACGGTCCTGGTGAAGCACGCGAAGCGGACCTCGGTGTCGCCTCCGGCAACGGTAAGGGCCAGATTTTCGTGAAGGGCAAGGTCATCAAGACCGTTCCGGAAGCGCAGATCGTGGAGACGCTCATCGAGGAAGCGATGCGCATCGCTGAGGAGATGGAAGACGACGGCGCCAGCGGTAGCCCGGTCGTCACCGTCAGCTAGCCGTTAACTTCATCTCGCTCCACCGCGCGGTGGCCGCACTGACCACCATCTGCCAGGCTCTTTGCCGGGAAGTGCGGCTGCAATGTGGTTGAGATAAAAGACGGGTACTGTCTGGGCAAAGGGGGCCCGTTCCGGCTAGGTTCGTGGCACTGTAAATGCAGTCCGCCGATCGCAGGATCCGGCCACCGCTAGACAGGTTGGGGAGATGCTCAAACTTCTAGGTGCACGACAGTTGGGCAGCAAAGACGTGTCCGACATCCTCAGGGTGTTTGCTGCCGATCCCGTGGCGTCCTGCATGGTTGCTGCCCGGGTAGAAGATTGCGGGCTTGATCCGCGGATGCTGCATGGGGAGCTGTGGAGCCGGGGTGGACCGCAAGAGTCGTTGGCGTTTTCTGGTGCCAATCTCATTCCGCTACGGGGTTCTCTCGACGATCTGAGGGCTTTCGCTGATCGGGCGTGCCGGGGGCCTCGTATGTGTTCGTCGATTGTGGGCCGGGCCGAGCTAGCGTTGCCGCTGTGGGAGTTGTTGGAGCTTGATTGGGGTCCGGCGCGTGAGGTTCGCCGCGATCAGCCGCTGCTTGTTCTTACGGACTCACCTGCGTGTGCGCTAGATGCCGATGTCCGTCGGGTGCGCACCAGCGAGTTGGAGACGTATCTGCCTGCCGCAATCTCGATGTTTATCGAAGAGGTCGGTATCGATCCGCGGGCCCATGATGGCGGGCATGCGTATCGACGTCGGGTGGCGGGGCTCATCGCGGCGGGGCGGGCGTGGGCGCGTTTCGAAGATGGCCGTGTTGTGTTCAAGGCCGAGGTGGGTTCGCAGTCGTCGAAGGTCGGCCAGATTCAGGGTGTGTGGGTGGACCCGCAGTATCGGGGCCGCGGCTATGGCGCTGCCGGTACCGCTGCCGTCGCCGATGCCGTGTTGGACAGCGGCCGGGTCGCGAGTTTGTACGTCAACAACTACAACCAGTCGGCGCGCGCAGCCTATGTGCGAGTGGGTTTCGAGCAGGTAGCCACCTTCGCGACCGTCCTGCTGGATTAGGCAGCCAGACGGCCCTCGCACGTCCGCGGTATCGGTGTCGCGTACGCGTTTTCCCTGTCGCTGCGAAAGTTTCCGATGCGGCAGGGAAAATACGTGCGCGGTGAGCCAGCGGCTCTAGTTCTCAGCCGCCAACTGTCCGCACGCCGCAGCGATTTCTTGGCCGCGTGTATCACGCACGGTGCAGGACACGCCCTGCTCCTGGACACGTCGAACGAACTCGCGCTCAACATCTTTCGGACTCGCATCCCACTTGCTGCCCGGCGTCGGGTTCAGCGGAATCAAATTGACGTGCACCAGCGGGCCAAGCGCCTTTCGCAGCTTCTTGCCCAGCATGTCCGCACGCCACGGCTGATCGTTGACATCACGAATCAACGCGTACTCAATCGACACGCGGCGACCCGTCTTATCCGCGTAATAGCGGGCAGCCTCCAAAACCTCAGCCACCGACCACCGGTTGTTGACCGGCACCAACGTGTCGCGGAGTTCATCATCGGGGGTATGCAGAGACACCGCCAGGGTCACACTCAAACCCTCATCAGCGAGCTTACGAATCGCCGGCGCCAAACCCACCGTCGACACCGTCACGCTGCGCTGCGACAACCCGAAACCTTCCGGTGCGGGAGATGTAATACGCCGCACCGCCGCAACCACGCGCTTGTAGTTCGCGAGCGGCTCCCCCATACCCATAAACACAATGTTCGACAGTCGCCCCGGCCCACCCGCGACCTCGCCGTCACGCAGGTCCGCAGCAGCACTGCGCACCTGATCAACAATCTCGGCCGTCGACAAATTGCGATCGAGACCGGCCTGACCAGTCGCACAGAACGGGCACGCCATACCGCAACCCGCTTGGCTAGAAATACACAGCGTCGCCCGATCCGGGTAGCGCATCAACACGCTTTCCAACAGCGTGCCGTCATGCGCCTTCCACAACGTCTTGCGAGTATCTCCCCCATCGCACGCCAAATGCTTCACCGGCGACAACAACGTCGGGAACAACGCCTGCCCCACGTTCTCGCGCGCCGAAGCAGGCAGGTCCGTCATCTGCGCGACGTCCGCTTCCAACCGACCGTAGTAGTGACGGGCCAGCTGATCCGCCCGGAACGCGGGCAAGCCCAGCTCCTTGACGGCGTCGCGGCGCTCCTGCGCATCCAAGTCAGCAAGATGACGCGGAGGCATACCGCGTTTAGGCGCGTTAAAGACCAGCGGCACCGGTTTCGGTGCCGTCTGCGAGGGCTGGGTGGACGAAGCCTGCGACGAGCGGGCCTTGGATGAGGGCGAAGCCATAGTGCCCCCATTGTTCCATGCGGCAGCAAATACCCGCATATCAGCACGTCATCAGTGCACCGAACT
>JAAYXN010000459.1 GCA_012515885.1 Rhodococcus sp. (in: high G+C Gram-positive bacteria) | reverse complement strand
CGCGTACTCGCCGATCGTGCCGTCTCCGGTGCCCTGCGCCGGCGCGTGGTGTCACTACTTCCCCACCCCTCTCGTCAGCACTCCTGGTCCGAGCAGTCCCGCTCGACACAGAGCGCGCGCCAGCGATAGCCGGTCGCCCGCGAAATCGAGAGACGTCGCGCCGCCCGGAGGGCTTCTCGCCATGACGCGATGGGCCAGTCGCCGCAGGCACCGATCGGGTTCGAACGTCGCCGTCGCACTCGGCTGCCTACGAAGAGCGACGGGCACCGGAACCAAAGACGGAGGTGCTGAACGGCGGCATGCATCACGGACCGCAGCACTTCTGAGACCGCTTCAAGCGACGCTGCGATCACTGACACACGCGCACATCTCCGGGGGTGTGTCCTACGTCATATGGCCATGTTGATCAATCTGCACGCGTGATTGGTCAAGATAAGGCAAACTCGCAACCCTCGTCGTGCAACCCCGCACGAGAAGCAGATGGAGGTCCAGGAATGCGAAGGCGTTTCGCAGCCGCGTCCGCCCTCGGGTTGGCCGCGCTACTAGGGGGGTTGGTCAATGGATCCGCCTCAGCGATCGACGCGCTTGACAAGAAGAACCCCGAGTCGATCGAGTGCACTGACGGCTACGAGTTCCATGAGTCTCTTGGAGCATGCACTTCGGATAACGGCGACGGGACATGGTCCGTTGTTTTCCCAGATGGATCGGTTCATTCCGTGGCTGAGCCCGCACCGATTGATGAGTCCCAGTTCGTCGCGAGCGGCGAGTTCGCAACGGTGGCAGCGGCGGCACGATACCCCGATATCAACGCGCCGGAGCGTATGACTGCCTGCAGGGACACCGGTCAGTACCGGTTTGTGGCCCTTTACATGAACCGGCAGGGCCACGCGAACAACCTCACAACGGTTCGTACACAGATCCGCAAGGCCCTTAAGCGGGCGAACTACCTGGTGCACGACGAGACCCAGCGTTCGTCGAACAACAACAAGAAGGCGAACCTCGACTTCCGTTGCAACCCTGAGAATACGCAGCCAGCCGTCCGTTACGGCGGGGCAGTACCCACGCGGTCATTTGCACAAGCCGTAACCGTGGCGAAGGCGAACGGTTTCAATCATCCCCGCGAAAAGTACGTAATTTTCGGTGACTACCTCGATCCGCAGGGCAGCTACTGCGGATGGGGCGACAGCACCGCCGACGACCGACGCATCGTCAACAACAAGAACAACGGAGGCACCGGCAGCTCTACGTACGCACTGACCTTCAAGAACTGCTGGGATTGGCGGACCCCATTGCACGAGATGATCCACATGCTCGGCGGCGTCCAGAGTTCCGCTCCAGAGGCTATTTCCGGCCACACCCATGTCGGCAGCGATGTGATGTACGCATCTGGTAACGGGCACCCAAACGACGAGCCCGACCAGTGCGCCCACATGCGGCTCGACTGCGGCAAGAATACCTATTTCGACGCGAATCCTAGCGCCGGCTCGTACCTGGCGACTCATTGGAACATCGGCTGGGACGCGAACCGCTACATCAACATCTATTGACCTACGGGGGCATGGTGTTCCGGTCCAACACAGGACGCCATGCCCCCGGCTGGGTCTGTACCGATCGACTCGCCACGAATCCGAACCCCACGCTGTAGCAACCCTCACATGCCCAAGAGGGATACAGTGCCGGTCTGGAGAGTGCGACTGCTAGGAGGCAGGGAATGCAGGAGAATCAATCCTCGACTCGTACGAGGTTGCTCTCGGCCAGCATGGCGGCAGTGATGATGGGGGGGGCACTCGCGGTCGCGACACCCGTATCCGTTGTCGCCGCGCACGTGTCAGCACTCGCCCCGTCTGACGACCAGATTCGCGACAACCTGGTCCCGACCGACCTGATCGTGAGCAAGGACGCGGTGCGATCCGGGAAGCGCGTCCGGGTCAGGGGGGCCGTCACCGAGCCAGACGGCCGGGCCCGGCCCCGCAACGTCGGTCACGCTCAGGTCATCCTCTGGGTGAAGAAGGCCGGGGAGCGGAAGACCTCGCGCATCGTCACCACCGACGCGCAAGGTCGATTCACGACACGGGTACGGGTCGACCAACCGACACGGGTCAGCGTCAGCACCACTGGTGGTCTCGCGGCCGACCCGGTGTGGATCGGCACGATCGCGCAGGTCAAGGTCACCGACACGACCGTCACCGACAAGGGCGGAGTGCAGGTTAAGACCAAGGTGTGCGGCTACGCCAAGCCGGCGCGCATCCGGGCCCAAGCCAAGATCGGCGGGAAGTGGACGAGGGTCGCGACCCAGCGCTCGGACACCCACGGCCGGGCGGCGTTTCGGATCAGGCCTCGCGCCCTGGCGGGCGCGCCGAAGACCGTGCAGCTGCGCGTCAGGGCACTGAAGGCCAAGCGCGTGCAGGCGAGCACGAGCAAGGTGGTACGCATCAACCGCTGACCAATCGACGGAGCCGGCCCAGCGATTGGGACTCTCACCATTGGCACGGCCACGGCGCTTGTCCGACAATCCGTGGTGGACACGTTCGCGAGTAGGGATGTCCTCCATGCACGGACGGTGACAGATCGGACTGTATTGGATCGACGCTGAGGGAAGTTGTCCAAGGCCCTTCGTAGCCACCCTGGCGGCGAAGGATCGCCTCGACCCAGATCAGCAACAGCACCGCCCGAGAGCTCCGCGCAATCGCGACGGAGCTCTCGGCGCATCTAAGTAGGACATCGCCATTCACGGATAGGGTGTGATCGCGCTGGGCGTCGAGCCGTGATCCTAGTCGCCCCACGCAGTCGCCCCGCCGGCCACTCGTCCGACGCAGCGCACATCAGCATTTCGTCCGGTACCGGCGTCGACCTCACCGGTTAACTCGGCGAAGCGGCGCGTGGACCGGCGGCCCCTCGACGGGCCAGGCAGCCGACCGGCCCGTCGCTCAACACACCTCCTCCCTCCCCCGCGCGCCGCCCCGTCTCGATCACCTCCTCGGGGTGACACACCCAGGACTCGAGGAGGTGGCGGGATGCTGCGGGTCCGGGAGACGCCGACGCGTGACGTGCGGACGCTGGACGGCCTCTGGCGG
>JAAYXN010000458.1 GCA_012515885.1 Rhodococcus sp. (in: high G+C Gram-positive bacteria) | reverse complement strand
CCTGCCGCCACTAGCGCAAATGGGTCTGACATAGAAATCGGTAGAAACCCACCGAACCACCCAGCCAGAAACCGACCCCATAACTGACCACCGCCACAAACATGTGTGCGACCTGCGGCAGCGAACACCCTCGCCACGGCTGCCTTAAGCACACCACCTGGCTATACCTGGGTAATCCACAATCGGAGCTCTCAGGTTTCTCGCATAACATGGCCAATCGTGTCCGACGCCGTGACTGCTCAGCGCCCTGAACCAGCCCCCACCCCGCCACAAGACCTGCGGGCCGAATACCGGTCCGCCCGTCTCACAGCGATCATCACGGGTCTACTTGGCCTGCTGCTGGCACTCGCGACACCATTCCTGCCGGTCAACCAAACCACCGCCGTCGCCCAATGGCCGCAAGCCGGGTCGATGACCGACATCGAACTGCCCTTGATGTCCCAGGCACCCATCAGCTTCGCAGCCACCATCCCCTGCGCGGCCATCGCGGACCTGCCCGACTACGGCGGCATCGCACTATCCACCGCACCCGCCCAAGGCTCAGGCGCCGCACTCAACGCCCTGTTCGTGCGCGTCTCCGACGCCTCAGTGGAAGTGATGAACCGCAACGTTGTCGTCGCGGCGGCGCCGCGGGAGCAGGTCGAATCTGGCGACTGCGCGCAGATCACGATTTCCTCCAACATTGACGGCACTCACGTCGAATTCGTCGGCCTCACCAACGATCTCGGCGAACCCATCACCGGCGGCATGGCGCACGACTACCGCCCACAGGTCGTCGGCATCTTCACCGACCTAGAAGGCAACGCCCCCGACGGCCTTTCCGTCACCGTCGACGTAGACTCCCGGTTCACCTCCAGCCCGACGCTCATCAAACTCGTCGCAATGATCGTCGCCGTACTAGCAACAATCGCTTCGCTAGTGGCCCTCGCCCGACTCGACGGCACTGACGGCCGTCGACACCGACGTTTCCTCCCCGCCCACTGGTGGAAGTTCACCGCCGTTGACGGCGTCGTTCTCGGCGTCCTCGGTATTTGGCATTTCGTGGGAGCCAACACCTCCGACGACGGCTACCTACTCACCATGGCCCGCGCCTCGCAAGAGTCCGGGTACATGGCGAACTACTTCCGC
Organism: Rhodococcus sp. (in: high G+C Gram-positive bacteria); assembly: GCA_012515885.1. GTDB lineage: Bacteria > Actinomycetota > Actinomycetes > Mycobacteriales > Mycobacteriaceae > Rhodococcus_F. The sequence continues at coordinate 4,394 of JAAYXN010000458.1, read as the reverse complement.
TGGTTCGGTGTGCCGGAAGCCCCGTTCGGTTGGTACTACGAAGTGCTCGCGGTGTTCGCGAAAATCTCGACAGCATCACCGTTCGTGCGGCTTCCCGCGCTGATCGCCGGTGTCCTGTGCTGGATGGTCATCAGCCGCGAAGTGGCCCCGCGCCTAGGCCGCGCCGTGCGCAACAACAGCATCGCGCTGTGGACCGGCGGCATGGTGTTCCTCGCGTTCTGGCTGCCCTACAACAACGGCCTGCGCCCCGAACCGATCGTGGCCCTCGGCGCCCTGCTGACCTGGTGCTCCATCGAGCGCGCCATCGCCACCGCGCGGCTGCTCCCCGCCGCGATCGCGGTGTTGATCGCCGCATTCTCACTCGCCGCCGCACCCACCGGACTGATGTGCGTCGCGGCGCTACTCGCAGGCGCCCGGCCCATGGTGCGCATCGTCGTCGCAAGGCACCGCCAAGTGGGCACCTGGCCGCTGATCGCACCCATCGGCGCCGCCGGAATGATCGTTCTGGTCGCCGTGTTCGCCGACCAAACCTACGCAACGGTCTCCGAAGCAACACGCGTGCGCACCCTCATCGGGCCAAACTTCGAGTGGTACAAGGACTTCCTGCGCTACTACTACCTGTTCGTCGAAACCGTTGACGGCTCCGTCGCGCGACGCTTCGCGTTCCTCATCCTGCTGCTGTGCGTACTGACCACCCTGTTCGTGCTGCTGCGTCGACGTAACATCCCCGGCGCAGCCCCTGGACCGTCGTGGCGCCTGCTGGGTGTGGTGTTCGGAACCATGTTCTTCATGATGTTCAACCCCACCAAGTGGACCCACCACTTCGGGGCGTACGCGGGCATCGCCGGATCACTCGCGGCACTGACGGCCGTCGCGGTCTCAGCGTCCGCGCTGCGATCGCGGCGCAACCGCACCATCTTCACCGCTGGACTCATGCTGGTCCTGGCACTGACCTTCGCCGGCATCAACGGCTACTGGTACGTCTCCAGCTACGGCGTGCCATGGTTCGACAAAACCGTCTCCCTCGGTGGACGTGAATCAAACACGCTGTTCCTCATCCTCTTCGCCGCAGCACTCGCTCTCGCGGGCTGGCAGTACATGCGTGAGGGATACGCACCGCCACCGGAAAAGTCGAACACCAAGAAGGGTCGACGCATCCGCAAGTTCGCCGCCGCACCGCTGACTGTCGTCGCCGCCGCAATGGTGCTGTTCGAGGTGCTCTCCCTCGTCAAGGGCGCGACGGCACAGTACCCGGCGTACTCGTTGGCGCGCTCGAACGTCAACGCACTGACCGGACAAACGTGCGGCCTGGCGCAAGACATCCTCGTCGAACGCGACCCCAACTCGGGCGCACTCACACCCATCGTCGGCCCCGAAGGCCCACTGGAAGACCCGCTTGGCGGCATCGACCCGACCGGGTTCTCCCCCAACGGTATTCCCACCGACCTGACTGCCGACTACATCGAAGTCAAACAGGGCATGGGCAACTCCGCGTCGCAAAGCATTGGGCCGACGTTTGAAACAGGTTCCAGTGCAGGCACTTCCGGTGGCGTTGGCGCTGTCGGTATCAACGGTTCCAGTGCCCGCCTACCGTTCGCGCTCGACCCTGCGACCACACCGGTACTGGGTAGCTACCAGGACGGCGTGCAGGAGACCGCGCAGCTCGCATCCAGTTGGTATGAGCTGCCCGAACGCTCCGAGGACACGCCGCTGATCGTGATTACCGCTGCGGGCCGCATCGCATCGGTATCCGATACCGGTGACCAGACGTACGGGCAGTCCCTGCTGCTTGAATACGGTGTGCGCGCACCCGACGGCACAGTGGAACCGCTCGGCGTCTACCAGCCGCGCGATGTGGGGCCTGCGCCGTCGTGGCGGAATCTGCGGGTACCGATGGACGGATTGGCCCCCGAAGCCAACGCCGTCCGCATCCTCGCGTTCGACCCGATCCTGATTGGCGAGCAGTGGTTGGCGTTCACCCCGCCGCGTGTTCCCCAGTTGGAGACGTTGAACGAGTACGTCGGCTCCGAGCAGCCCGTGCTGCTCGACTGGGCAGTCGGTTTACAGTTCCCCTGCCAGCGCCCGTTCGATCACTACGCCGGTGTGGCCGAGATGCCGAACTACCGCATCCTGCCGGACCGCCCCCTGGCCATCAGTTCCACCAACACCTGGCAGTCCCCGGAAGCCGGTGGCCCCCTTGGCTGGACGGAAATGTCAGCTGGCGCCACCGCCGTCCCCACCTATATGCGTGATGACTGGGGCCGCGACTGGGGTTCGCTGGAACGCTATGACCGTCATGCCCCCGATGCTGTTCCCGCCCAACTAGAAACGGGAACGATCACGCGTTGGGGCTGGTCGCAGGACGGCACCCTCCGCGTGTACTAAGGGTGCGTGGGGCGGACACCTGCGATAGGTGTCCGCCTCTACCTCTGCCTCTGTCTCTGGGGCACCAGCAGGCGGACGTCAGCAGCAGACTCTAAATGGGCAGCAGATGATGCTTACGCGGATTGCGTTGAATTTCCTTGTGCCGCAGCAGGGTGAGGGCACGGCGAATCTCTAGGCGTGTAGCGGACGGCTCAATCACCGCATCGATGTAGCCGCGCTCCGCAGCCACATAGGGCGTCGCAATCGTCTCGTTGTAGAAGTTGATGAGCTCACGACGCACAATCTCGCAGCGCTCACCCGCCGCCTCAATCTGATCGCGGCCAATGATGCTGACCGCGCTCTCCGCACCCATGACGGCGATGCGCGCGGTGGGCCACGCGAAGTTGACGTCGGCACCGAGCTGTTTGCTGCCCATCACCGCATAGCCACCGCCATACGATTTGCGTACCACCACAGTGACTTTCGGGACAGTGGCTTCCACGAACGCGTAAATGAAGCGCCCACCGCGTTTGATGACGCCCACCTTTTCCTGCTCGACACCGGGCAGGAACCCCGGGGTGTCGACGACGAACACCAGCGGAATATCGAAGGCATCACACAGGCGAACGAAATGCGCTGCCTTATCGGAACTGCGTGCATCGAGCGCACCGGCCATAAACAGCGGCTGGTTAGCCACCACACCGACAGAACGCCCATCAACGCGGCTGAACCCGGTGATGACGTTGGGCGCCACCTGGGCGCCGACCTCATGGAACGTGCCGTCGTCAAAAATGCGCATCAGGATCTCGTACATGTCGTACCCGGCGTTATCGGCGTCCGGCATGAACGCGTCGAGTTCGCGATCCGAATCGGTCAGGTGCGGCTCCAAACCGGGGTTAACTACCGGCGCCTGTTCCCGGCATGTCGACGGCAGGAAACTGAGGTAGTCCCGCACCCACGCGAACGCGGCTTCTTCGTCGGCAGCAACGTGGTGAATGTTGCCGTACTCGGCCTGTTTTCGAGCGCTACCCAGTTCGTCCAGACTGATCTCTTCGCCGGTCACCGACTTGATGACTTCTGGCCCGGTGACAAACATGTGGGCGTGTTCGGTGGCCACCACGACATCGGTGTTGATGGGCGCATACACCGCTCCACCTGCACATTTTCCGAGGATGATGGACACCTGCGGGCACATCCCCGACAGCGGTTCTTGACGACGACCCAACTCGGCGTACCACGCCAGCGACGTCACGGCGTCCTGCACGCGGGCGCCACCGGAATCGTTGATGCCCACGCATGGGCAGCCGATGCGCGCCGCGAACTCCATGATCCCGGCGACCTTGCGACCAAACATTTCTCCGACGGTGCCGCCGAAAACTGTTTGGTCGTGGGAAAACACCGCGACCGGTCGGCCATCGACGGTGCCATGACCGGTGACGACGCCATCGCCGTACGGGTTGTTGGCCTCGCCGGGCATCTTTACCAGCGCGCCGATTTCGACGAAGCTGCCCGGATCGAGCAGCATGTTGATCCGCTCGCGGGGGGTGGGGAGTCCTTTGGCTTTACGTTTCGCGATCGCCCGGTCCGAGCCCGGGTCTTTGGCTTTCTCGAGCTTCTCGCTCAAGTCAGCCAATTTCGCTGCTGTTGTTCGCGCTGAACCCGACTCCGCCACCCCTACCTCCGGTTTATGTGCCGTCGATCTCCGCGAGCTTCTTCGTGAGATCTGCCGCTATCTTGGAAATATACGGCTCATCGACGATCTGGATGTGATCTCCGCCAATCTTGACCACTTCAAGGTCGGAGACGAACTCACCCCAGCCACCGTCCGGTTGGCGTGTTTTGTACGCAGGTTCAAGGGCAATCGCGTCGTCGTGGTAGCGATCAGCCAGGTAGAGGACGACCTTGCCGTCGTATGTTGCTGGCTGAACGGCCTGAAGTGCCCGGTTTTCCAGCCATGACGTGCGCTGGTGTTCGATGATGCCGCCGGGAATCTTGGCTCCCGACATCTTGAGCAGGTCCATCAGAATCTT
>JAAYXN010000457.1 GCA_012515885.1 Rhodococcus sp. (in: high G+C Gram-positive bacteria) | reverse complement strand
CCCCTCGGACTGCTCGGCATTCGGGTCGCGGACCATCGGTGCCAGATCGTCGACGCTAATCCCCTCGGGAAGCGCGTCGACCGACACGTTGCGACTTCGCTGCAACGCTTTCACGTACAGCGTGATGGCCCAGCGATCTTCCACAGGAATCTGTGCCCGGTAGCCACGCATGCGGCCGCGGCCGTTGGTTATGGTGTCGTAGATCTTGCCCACCGGCTGATTGCGGATCGCCTCGGCGTCGAGCTTCGCCGCTTGAGTCCATGTCCCCTGCTGGAGCATCATGGCCCGCTGCGACACCAATCCATCGCCATCGCCGGCCACACCGTGGCACACGGCACAGTAAATGTCGTAACGCTGCCGGCCACGATCCATGGTTTGCTGATTCACGACAATGGAGTCGGGAAAGCGGGTAATCCAGTTGGGCTCCGGCGGAGTCGCGGCGCCCTCAGTACCAGCTTCCCCAGCAGCACCCTCGGGGGCGGCGGCAGATGCTTCCGCCTCCTGCAGCGCCACGGGTGTGGTCTCCTCGCCGTCGGGTTCGATGCCCGTGCGCAAGCGGTAGTCGAGCATCAACGTTCCGCGTGCAACGGTCCCGTCGACCGGCAGACGCGACGCGCGGCCTTGCGGGAACAACCGCTCGCTAAAGCCGGGTGCCTTGTGCTCCTCCCGATTGCGTTTTACGAGTTCTGTTTCAGCAGCCTTGACCAGCGTTTGGGCCTTGAACTTTGGTTGAAAGTCCATGTCCCACCAGATGTAAATGCGTGGGTTCTGGCTGGTCCCTGTGCTGACAAGCGCGAAGTACGCCAATGGAAGCAGCGCCACCACCGCGAGCAGTCCCATCAGGGGACGAATCACACGCGGCAGCGGCTCGGCCGGAAGGTCGCGAATCGTTTCCACATGGCTGCTGCCGATCGACTCTAGGGCCGTTCGCACCGACGACTCGGCGTAGAGCGAGTCGTGAGCGTCGACCAGCAGGAAGAAGCGATCGTCGGTAACCTTGCGAAATCGCTTGCTCGCAAAGAGCGGGTTGGCAAACTGAGGCAGTTTGTTGAAAGCAATCATCCCCAGAAACGCCGTGAACGCGCTGAACAGAATAATGAGTTCGAACGTCACGGGAATGTTGGCCGGCAGGCTCCAGAACGGCTTGCCGCTGATCGCGTAGCGGTAGCCACTAAAGGGGTGGGCCGCCTCGTAGGCGTTCATGTACCACTGCATCAGCACCGCCACCACGCAACCGGCGATGCCTGCCCCCAACACCACCCACGGCAGTATCGAGGGCTTTGCTTCGAGCGCGTCGTCGATGCCGTGTATGGGAAAGGGAGAAAAGGCCTCGACCCGCTTATAGCCCTTCTTCCGAATGGCGCGGACCGCGGCAATCAGCTCCTTGGGCCCGGTGAACTCGGCCAGCGTACCGACGATACGGGGCTCGCCAGATGCAGGGGTCGGAGGTGTGACGTGTTCGGACATCGTTGTTCAATTCGCCAGAGGCGCTGAAGGACGGAAAAACAATCAGTTTTCGATTTTGGGATGGAACTCGCGGTGCTCTTCTTCGTGCGACATCACCGCCTTGATTTCGGCCATCGCGACGATCGGCAGGAACCGCAAGAACAGCAGGAACAAGGTGAAGAACAAACCAAAGCTACCCACCAGCATGCCAATGTCGACCCAAGTGGGCGAGAACGCTTGCCACGACGACGGGAGATGGGTTCGCTCTTGCGACGTGATCACAATCACGTACCGCTCGAACCACATGCCGATGTTCACAAAGATCGAAACGATGAACATGATCCACGGCGTGGTGCGAGCCTTCTTCCACCAGAAAATCTGCGGGATAAACGCATTGCACGTAAACATGATCCAGTACGCCCAGTACTGCAAACCGAACATGCGGTTAATAAACGTGGTCCGCTCGACCGGGGCCGCACTGTACCAGGCAATGAAGAACTCGGTGGTATAGGCCAGGCCAACCATCGTGCCGGTGGCGAGCAGAATCTTGCAGATGTTTTCCAGGTGCTGCGTGGTGACCAGATTCTTCATCCCATACCACTCGCGGCAGGGGACGATCAGCGTGATCACCATCGCGAAACCACTGAACACCGCCCCGGCGACGAAGTACGGCGGGAAAATCGTGGTATGCCACCCGGGAAGCTGACTCACCGCGAAGTCGAAACTAACGATCGTATGCACCGACAGCACCAGAGGTGCAGCGAGCGCTGCCAGCAGCATGTAAGCGGTTTCGTAAACCCGCCATTGCGACGCAGAACCGGTCCATCCGAGCGAACCGATGGCATAGGCGATCTGCCTGACGCGGCTCGTGGCCCGGTCGCGCAAGGTCGCCAGGTCGGGGATCATTCCCATGTACCAGAACACTACCGACACCGAAGCATAAGTCGACACGGCGAACACGTCCCACAAAAGCGGGCTCCGGAAGTTCGGCCACATGTAGAGGTGCGAAGTCGGAACCGGAAACAACCAGTAGGCAAACCAAACCCGGCCGATATGAATTCCCGGGAACGTTCCCGCACACACGACCGCAAAAATGGTCATCGCCTCGGCGAAGCGATTGATGCTGGTTCGCCAGTTCTGACGGAACAGGTAGAGGATGGCGGAAATCAGCGTCCCGGCATGGCCGATACCAACCCAGAACACGAAGTTCACGATCGGAAAGCCCCAGAAGATGGGACTGGTGTTACCCCATACCCCCACACCGGTGAAGATCAAGTAAAGGATCAGCGCGACGAAAAGTCCGGCAAACGCCGAACTGATCGCAAACGCCGCCCACCAAGCTTTCGAGGTTCGCTCCACCTCGTTGACGCGGCAGACCGTCTCCGTCACCGCCGAATAGCTGGTTTCCCCCTGCACGAGCGCAGGATTAATCCACTCGGGATCGAGTTGATGCGGTGGAGGAATCGGGCCTCCATTGAGTGCTAGGTCAGCAGTTGCCATGACCGGTCGTCGCTCCGCTTCGATTGCGTAGGTAAGTCGCAGCAGCGAGGGGGCTGCTTACGATGGTTCTAAATCTCGGATGTGTCGAGGTCGTACAGCACAGGGGGCCGGCTCATTGCGTGGCTCGCGTCGCCACCCTCGGTCGCATGCTCCTCGGACGGACCGTGCCCGCCGTGTCCGTGATGAACCGGGGGACTCAGCCGAGGGTGCGGGTTCCGAACCCGCGCCAGGTAACGCATCCGCGGCTTGGTCTTCAGCTCGCTCAGCAGGGCATACGCCCGCTTGTCGGCGTGGGCCTTGCTCACTCGGCTTTCTTTATCGTTCAGATCGCCGAACTCGATCGCCCGCGTCGAGCACGCCTGCTGACAGGCGGTCTGAACCGTTCCGTCGACGATCGGCTGGCCGGTGATCCGTACGTCGGTCCGCGCCGCTGCGATCCGCTGCACGCAGTAGGTGCATTTCTCCATCACCCCGCGACTACGAACGGTGACCTCGGGGTTCATCACCAACTGCAGGAGCTGGTTCTCGGGCTTTTCGATGTAGCCGGTGTTGTGGAAGTAGTTGAACCGCCGCACCTTGTAGGGACAGTTGTTGGCACAGTAGCGGGTGCCGACACAGCGGTTGTACGCCATGTCGTTCAGCCCCTCTTCGGAATGGGTCGTCGCGGCGACCGGGCAAACCTGTTCGCAGGGAGCCGTCTCGCACTGCTGGCAGGTCATCATCTGGTTGGCCACCTGGGGGCTTTCGGGATTCGGATCGTCGAACTGGGCGATGTCTCCCACGAAATACCGATCGATGCGAATCCAGTGCATCTCGCGGCCAATCGCCACTTGCTCCTTGCCGACAATCGGCACGTTGTTCTCCGCCTGGCAGGCCACCATGCAGGCATTACAGCCGATGCACTTATTCAGGTCGACCGACATGCCCCACGCATTGGCGTAGTCGCGGAATTCGGGCTCATCCCAAAGATCATCCGCATCGATTTCGTGGACGCGGTGGGCGGCGAAGTCAGGGGTCTCGTGATACTCCTCAAGCGTCCCTTCGCGAACCAATCCACCGACACGCCACTCCGTGATCTGCAGGCCAATTTCGTCGATGGCAAAGTGGTCTTGGGTCGTGGCGAGCGGGTACTCCTTGCCGGTCGGACGTGCCTCGACGCCGGTCGCCACGTGCATGGTCGAGGTCGTACGCAGCCGGTAGCTGTTGAAGCCAACCGTCGTG
>JAAYXN010000456.1 GCA_012515885.1 Rhodococcus sp. (in: high G+C Gram-positive bacteria) | reverse complement strand
GGCGTCGGCGGAGGCGGTGACGGCGGCGATGGCGGTTCGCCCGGCGGCGCGGGCGGCAGCGGGGGAAGTCCGGGCGGAAGCGACGGCGCCGACGGCTGATCCGCTACTTGAAATACGGATCGAGCAGCGTCGCCAGCACGGGCAGAATCCGTGACCGCATGCCGCACCCTTCGTTGGATCCAGCTGTCCCCAGGGACAGCGTCAGCTGTCGTTGACGACGGATTCGTACTGGGGGCAGAACGCGGCCGTCGCCGCGCCGATGAGCATGCCCGCGTCGTGGGGATCCAGATGCTCGGAGAGCGAGGCGATCTCGCTCTCCAACGTGGCCCCGTTGGCCCAATCCGAGCACACGCCTTGTCCGGCGGCGACCTTGTTCTCGGGGGTGGCTCCCGGCCAGGTGACGCCCGCCTCGTCGAGAACCTCCAAGAAGGTATCCTCCGGCTCGGCAACCGCGATAGGTGCGCACAGGAGCGCGGATGCCGTTATTCCGGCAAGCACTAAACCAGCGGATTTTGCATTCATTGTGGTTTCTTTCTCGAAGAAGGGTGAGATCGCAAATCTTCACACGGCCGTCATAGTCCCGCGCTATTTTTCGCGAAATGATTCTCGGAGATATTTCACCCTGGCTGGACAACCAGACTTCCCGGCCAGCAGTGCATACCCAGCGAGAACACCGCGACGGCGCTCTCTTCTTTGCAGCCAAAACCACATAGACATTGCGTTTGCAAAAAACTTTCTCAGATTGACCCGGCTTAATTGTCCGTCAGCGTCCGTTAAATAGCCTATTTGTCCGGACGCCAATATTTGTTTTGTGGGCGTTTGTTTCCCGCTGGAAGTTACAAAATCCAGGGGAAGAACCCATACATCGGGAAGTTGTCGACAAACGGCGGAGCGTCGTTGATCTGGGCGTTTCCCGGCGATACGCACACGCTGCTGGCCCTGGTCGACGTGCACGTCATCGGTGCCGGTTCGATCTGCTGGTGGGCCACCGGTTGGGCCGTCGTCTGCGCGGCCTGCGCGACCGGCGCCAACGCGATGGAGAGAGCACCCGCCGCAACGGCCAGCCCTGCAATTGGCTTGAACATCATCTCATTACCTCCTGACCTCAATCCTCCGACCTTGTTGTGACGCAACTAGATCGGCATCCGGTATCCGAAGTACTCGTGGTCTTCGTTGTATCCACCGTGGCCCCAGCCGACGTCCTTGAAACTCTCGACGAATTCGATGCCCTCGATCCACTTGACCTGTTTGAAGCCGAGCTCGAGTTCGTTGCGCAGACGTAGCGGCGCGCCGTGCGCGTCGGACAGCGGTTCACCGTTCATCTCATAGGCCAGCAAGGCCATGGGTTCGCGCATGTGCTCGATGCGGTGGCAGTCGTAGTACCGACCGGTGTCGGGTTCGGCCCCGTTGCCGAAGGAGTAGAACACCACCCATCGCGCTGTCGGAAGTGGCCGAACGATATCGATGATGTCGCGCATGCGGACACCTGACCATTTGGCGACGCCCGACCAGCCCTGGATGCAGTAGTGCTGGGTGATCTGTTCGTGTTT
>JAAYXN010000455.1 GCA_012515885.1 Rhodococcus sp. (in: high G+C Gram-positive bacteria) | reverse complement strand
TCAGCCTGCCCAGTATCCGACGGACGAGATCACTGACTGGCAGCTTGCTGCTACTGCGGAACATTCGTCGCAGGGTTTGCGCTCAGCTGAGGTTGAGGCGCTCGATGCGCTGCCTGATGACGAGATTAAAGCGGCGTTGCAGGCGTTGCCGGAAGAGTTCCGCATGGCGGTTTATTACGCCGATGTCGAGGGCTTCCCCTATAAGGAGATTGCAGAGATCATGGGTACTCCGATCGGGACGGTGATGTCGCGTCTACATCGCGGTCGTAAGCAGCTTCGTGGGCTCCTCAGCGACGTGGCGCGTGATCGAGGGTTCAACCGATCACCCGGTGGGGTTTCGGGCGAGGAGGTGACGCCGTGAGTGAACAGAATGAGTTTGAGCGGCTTGACTGCTCAGCGGTTATCGCCGATGTCTGGCTGATGCTTGATCGTGAATGCGATGAGGCGTCTCGGGCGCGGCTGGAGCGCCACCTGCAAGAGTGCGGGTCTTGCTTCGCCGCGTACGGAATTGAGGAGAAGGTTAAGGAGCTCATTGGCCGCAAATGCGGAGGTGAGCAGGCGCCCGCTGGTTTGCGTGAGCGGCTCACCATTGAACTTCGTCGCACCGTCATCGTGACCCAGACCCGTGCCCAAGCATCACCGGACGAAGCAGCAGCCACCGAGAATTAGGGGCCGCCGAGAACTAGCGGATAACGCAACAGTGGGGCGGGAAGCATCTCGATGCTGCCCGCCCCACTGTCATGTTCACGGCGTATCAGGCGTTTGGACGCTTGCCGTGGTTAGCGGCACTGCCCTTACGGCTGCGCTTCTTACGACCACGCTTACCCATGTGTGGACTCCCTTCTTGTTCGTCCAAGTCTGTCATGTGTGATTGGGTAGATAAACAACAGGGCACTGGTGGGCCCATTTCGTGGAGGAGTGTGGCAATGGCTGAGGACGTGCGCGCAGAGATGGTTTCTACTGTGTTCCAGATCGTTGCCGCTGTTGGTGACCACGTCGATACGGGGGATCCGCTGGTCATCCTCGAATCCATGAAGATGGAGATCCCTGTGGTCGCGGAGGAGCCGGGCGTTGTCGGTTCCATCGACGTCAAGGTCGGTGACGTCATCCAGCAGGGCGATCTCATCGCCACGATCGCGTAGTCGATGTCCACTCTCAGCGACCTCCTTGCCGAGCACACTGACCTTCCCGGCGAGGCGGTAGATCACCTCCAGCGTGTTGTTGGTGAATGGCAGCTACTCGCTGACCTGTCTTTCGCTGACATTTTGCTGTGGGTATCGACGGCGCCGGGCGGGCGTGGGGAAGCGGGCCGCGCTGTCTGTGTGGCTCAGTGCCGACCGACGACGGCGCCTACGGCGTTTCCTGAGGACGTGGTGGGGACGGTGGCATCTGGTGTTGAACATCCGCAGGTGCGTCGTGCTCTCGACGACGGCGTGATTGTTCGATCAGAAGGTCAGGAGCCGCATCCGGGGACGCCACCAAGCCACGAAGCGTGGCCGGTGCGTCTTGGTGGCCAGGTGATCGGTGTGCTCAGCCGCGACACCAATGTGTCTCATCAACGCACCCGCAGCCCACTGGAGGTCGCCTACCTCGATAGTGCTGAAGATCTGTGCCAGATGATCAGCGACGGCACGTTCCCCACACCACAGTCGCGGACGGTCACAAACTCCAGTCCACGCGCTGGTGATGGTTTCATTCGTCTCGACCCTGAGGGCAGCGTCGTGTACGCGAGTCCCAATGCGCTGTCGGCGTACCACCGCATGGGGTCGAGTTTGGATCTGATCGGCCAGGATCTTGCTGATGTCACCCAGGCGCTCGTGACTGACCCGTTCGAGTCCCGCGATGTCGCCACCTACATTCGCTCCACCCTTGCCGATCAGCCTGGCCCTGCCATGGAGATTGAGGCGCGTGGGGTGACGGTGGTGCTGCGCGCCCTGGTTTTGCGTCCGGAGGGGCAGATCGTGGGAGCTGTCGTCGTTGTTCGCGACGTCACCGAGGTCAAGCGCCGCGACCGTGCGTTGCTGAGCAAGGACGCCACCATCCGGGAGATCCACCACCGGGTGAAGAACAATCTGCAGACCGTCGCTGCGTTGCTGCGGTTGCAGGCTAGGCGCACCGAGAATGAAGAGGCGCAGCAGGCGCTGTCCGAATCGGTGCGTCGCGTGACATCGATCGCGCTGGTCCACGACACGTTGTCGATGTCGGTGGACGAAGAGGTCGATCTGGATGAGGTCGTCGACCGGTTGATTCCGATCCTGTCCGATGTGGCGAGCGTCGGCACGCCGATAACCGTGCACCGTGAAGGCAGTTTCGGTGTGTTTTCTGCTGAACGCGCGACCCCGCTGGTCATGGTGCTCACTGAACTGGTTCAGAACGCTATCGAGCATGCTTTCGAAGCGAGTGTTCCCGGAACGGTGACGTTGCGTGCCTCCCGGTCAGCGCGGGCCCTTGACGTCGTGGTTCACGACAACGGGAAGGGACTGCCGGACGGATTCGATTTGGAGTCATCGAACCGGTTGGGGTTGCAGATCGTGCGCACGCTGGTCGCGGCGGAGTTGGATGCGACGCTGGGCCTTGCCCCTGCAGAAGGCGGCGGCACCGACGCGATTTTGCGGGTTCCGCTTGGCCGACGTGGATCTAAGACTCCTGACCAGCGGGCGTAAAGCTTTCACGGCTGGCTGTGTCGGCAACATGCTGTGTACAACACAAAACCCGGCACCATGTGGTGCCGGGTTGCCTCTTTGCTCGGTAATTGCCGAGCGATTAAGTTCGGGCTTAAAGACGGTGAAACTTACGCGGAAGTCCGAGCACGAGTGCGTGCGTTGCGGCGCTTGAGGGCGCGACGCTCGTCTTCGCTCATGCCACCCCACACGCCAGCATCCTGTCCCGACTCAAGGGCCCAGGAAAGGCACTCGGCGGTGACGGGGCAGCGGTTGCAGACGACCTTGGCATCGGCGATCTGCGCGAGGGCCGGTCCGCTGTTTCCCACGGGGAAGAACAGCTCGGGATCTTCGTCGCGACAGATAGCGTTGTGGCGCCAGTCCATTACTTCTACTCCTTGCCTGGGTGCACACGGGTGCACCGTATCGTTTTCGCTGGGTTCATCTGTGCGTACAGAATATTTCCGCACTGTTGCTTGTGAATGCTTTCACGAACTGGCGCGATGTCAATAGAAATACCGCGCTTCGTGGGCGAACTCACTCAGTTAGGATGCCCTTTGTCCTCTCTCCTTTTTACAGCAACATGCCCGGTCACGCGACCGAAATGCAGTATCAGGTGTACCGAGAGCTACGAAATGGTTTTCAAGAATTCAGTGCGATGACAGCTAGTTATTGCAGCGGTGCAAGCACATCAAGAGCATCGGGAACGGAAACAAATTCAACATGCTCGCGCAGACCGATGTAGTCGCCGTCCATTTGTAAACCGATGGGACGTGACGACGTCAGTCGGACGCGCGGTGCGTCGTCAATACGAAGCAGTGCCTTCGACCGTGGTGAACTACCTGGCCGCAGCAGTTGACGCGCAACCAGCAGGGTAGTGGCGAGGCGGAAAGAGCGCATCGCGAACAGGCCGAGCCCGCCCTCATAGCTGGTTGTCGGATTTGTTTGGACGGCTCTCGCGTTGAAATACGTCCAGGGGCTGGTGTTGGAGACGAACGCGTAGTGGATGCCGTTGACGGGCTCATGCCCAGGCACCTCGACGGTCAGGGAAGGCCCGGATTTGCGTGCCTGTTTCTTGGCGGCAAAAAATGCGCGCACGGTTGCCCTCATGTAGCGGGCAGCGGTGGCGGTTTTCCGGAATTGCGCCGTGATTCCACTGCTTCGCACACTTGCGCGTCGAGCCCGAGGCCAGCGTTGAAGGTGAACCATCGTCCGTCGCAGTGCGCGAGGCCGATCCGTCGGGTCACCCTCGCGCCAATGAGGTCAATGACCTGGTTGGTGGCTTGAGTCGGGTCGGCGGAGATGCCCAGTGAGCGTGCAAACACATTGGCTGACCCGCCAGGGACCACCGCGATCGGCGGAATAGGGCCGACGGGTAGGTCGGTGAGTCGGGTGGTGTCGGGGTTCCCGAGGAGCCCATTGACCACTTCGTTGACGGTGCCATCGCCGCCGTGGACGATGATGAGCCCAACTGCGTCTTCGCGTGCGCTACGCGCCAACTCTGCGGCATGCCCGCGGTGCGTCGTGTGCGTGACTGTCAGACGCACCTGGCTGGCGAGAGCATGCGCGAGCAGATCGCGGCCAGCGGCAGTTGTCGACGTCGCATTGGGGTTCACGATCAGCAGTGCACGCACGAGATACCACCCTAGCGGCAAACTGTGCGACCGATCGGGCGTGCGAGTGGGCAGCGAAAGACTGATCCCGGTGCTCTAGGCTGGCCACGTGCCGAAGCAGTCTCACAACCTCCAGGTTCCCGTCACCGTCCGCAGCGCTGGCGCCCTCGTGGCGTTGGAAGGCACGGTCGCTGTTGGTGTTGCTGTCACCCTGATCATTCGGGGGCTGCTCGGGCACGATCAGACGGTTGCGAGCGGCTACGGCACCGCGGCGTGGTTCTTGATCCTCGGTGGGGCGGTGCTGTCGGCCGGTATCGGCTTGTTTTGGGGTAAGCGGTGGGGGCGCACCATCGCGATTGTGGCGCAGCTGCTGTTGGCTCCGGTCGCCTGGGCGCTGCTGACCGACTCCAATCAACTGTTCTTCGGGATCCTCCTCGGCGGCGTCGTGCTGGGCGCGCTGGGATGCCTGTTTACCCCGTCAACGTCGCAGTGGATGGCCGCTGGCTACGGTGCGCCTGACGCGCCGGAAGAGTCGGTCTCTGACGAGGGTGACGAGAGCAAACAGCCACGCAAGTCCAAAGGCAAAAAGTCAGGTTCCTAAGCGGACGAGACCGCGCCTACGGTCGCCGGGAATCTGTCGGCTGCGTGGTCGCGGCCAGTTCTCGCAGGGGCGCATCCATGAGGCGATAAGTGCACCACTCAGTCTGTGCCTGGGCGCCCAGCGATTCATAGAACTTGATGGACGGTGTGTTTGTCTTGAGTACCGACCACGCCAGCCGCGTGTAGCCGTTGTCGACGCATTCGCGTGCTAGCGCTGCGAGAAGCGCTTTGCCGTGCCCTTCCCCGCGC
>JAAYXN010000454.1 GCA_012515885.1 Rhodococcus sp. (in: high G+C Gram-positive bacteria) | reverse complement strand
GCCGTTCTCTTGAGGCGAGTGCCTGGCGGCACTCGCCTGCACGTAGTCCGCATTTTTCGCTGACCCGCTCAGACAGAAACTGCAGAACGTCCTTCTTGTTCGTCAGCTCAAGATCGAGGTGGACGTCGTCCGGGTGCAGGAAATCGGGAATATTCATGTTGTCCTGCTCCGGGGGCGTACGAATGTGCAACGCTCAGCGTTGAGGTAATTTCCGAGACAGTCTAGGGCCTGCTTTAGGCTCTCGCTACAGTGTTCTGGCGAACCATCATGTTGGGATGGATCGATGCTGCATGGGGTTCCGATCGGGGACGTTGCTCAGGAACTTGCCGAGGCTCTGACTGCGAGGACACCCGGCGCCGAGACCTTAGATAGGCAGCGCGCGCGGTGACGATTGTCAATGAGCTCGCTGACGCCAGACGTCTAGCGACTCTTGCGCTCTACCTCAATGCACGTGCCGATCAACCGCACATTGATCACGAGGGATGGGACCGCAAGGATCGCGGCGACAACT
Organism: Rhodococcus sp. (in: high G+C Gram-positive bacteria); assembly: GCA_012515885.1. GTDB lineage: Bacteria > Actinomycetota > Actinomycetes > Mycobacteriales > Mycobacteriaceae > Rhodococcus_F. The sequence continues at coordinate 1,785 of JAAYXN010000454.1, read as the reverse complement.
GCACCGAGCAGCCCCGATCGCAGGACGCCAAACACCATGCTGGTCACCAGACCGACACCAATCCACAGGTAGAGCGTCAAGAAGATGATGGCCGGAAGGGCCAAGACGACCGCGGACGCAGTGCTGCGCACCGGTTCCGGAGAGTTTTCGGTTTCAACCATAGGAGTACCCCAACGACAGTCCGGACGCGCGGCTCGACCGGCGCGGCCGTTCATTTACCTGGATATGGGTTGAGCGGACGCCTGGGAGGGCGTCAGGAGCCTGCGACGGGCGGCCCCCGGGCGTCAAAGCCCTTACCGCACGAGGAGCGGGCCGCTGAGTCGTCTTTGGACACGAGCCGAGCAACCACGAACGTGGGTGCTGAACACGGCTGCAGTGACGGGACTAGAGAGGGAGCAGATGCCTTTGACGCGGGCACCGCCTCGACGCGTATCGCGATCGGTGCGCCTACTACAGAAACGGCGTCTACCTGCCAGCCCGCCGTCGGCGTGAGTTGCGGACCTTGTGGCGCTGCGACAGCAGGCGGCAACTGAGCCCACTGCCCGAGAACGAGCACGAGGGCCCAAAGCAGTGGGCTCATCAAGGCGATTAGGCGGGCACGCGACATCACGACATTCCTGCTCCCACATAAAGCTTCCGGCTTCATGTGTCACGCGCCATTGACGTTGCCCCATCCGAATGCGTTCCTCGGGGAGGTGCCGGCGTAGGATGAGCGAAGACGGAGACGTCAGCTGTAGTCGGTAAAAGCGGCGCACACACCATGTTCCATCGTTCTCAGGACTCCAAGTCACCCCTACAGTTGCGTCGGGCACCTACGTCTAACAGGGGAGGCAACACCATCCGCAACGGCGACCATGGTTTGCCGAACGACCTGAAGGTGAGCCACCGTCCTTGAACGTCGTTTCTCAGGTCCCCGTGTGTCCACCGGCGATCAGCCTGCGCAGCAGCTTCACCGGATCGGCGCCGAGGGCACGCACCAGGTCCACGAACTCGATGACGTCCAGTCTGCGCTCTCCGCCTTCGACCTTGGCGACAAAGGATTGCGGTCGCCCTAGGCGCTCTGCCACCTCGTGCTGGGTAAGGCCGGCCTTCCTGCGCGCCGCGACGAGCAGCTCGCGCAGCTTCTGGTGTTGTGGTGAGTGGATGGTCTTGCCCATGCCCGTGACCAGGAGGTCGATGAGCAGGGGAAGCTGATCCTGTTATCGGATTATCCCAAATAGGGATTTGTTCACCTGTCTGAGGTTGGATGACCCGGGGTTCTCTCGACCGGGGAGCAGGGTTCATGCTGGATCAGGTTGGTGTTGGCCGGTCCATCCGGCTCTTCCTCGCCGATGGTTCTCCCCATGGGCTGGTTGTCGCCGAGATCGGCAACTGGAGCGGCAAGGTCCTGGCTGCGTCCCGTTCAAGGGTCCCTGACCTGCTGCGGCGGTCGGAAGTGGGGCGTACGGGCGTTTACGTGCTCCTGGGCGCCGATCCAGACCGTCCAGGCGGGCTACTTGCCTATATCGGAGAAGCCGACGACGTGGCGGCACGGCTCCGGCATCACCTGAGGTCAGAAGCCAAGGACTTCTTCGAACGACTGGCCGTCATCGTCAGTTCGGCAGACGCCCTGACCAAGGGCCATGTCCGGTATCTGGAAAGCCAGCTCATCCGGCTGGTTCGGGAAGCGGGCTCCGTTGCCCTGACCAATGACACCCACCCGGACTTCCAGCGGCTCCCCGAGGCGGATCGGGCGGACATGGACTTCTTCGTCGCCCAGGTGGTGACGATCCTGCCGCTGCTCGG
>JAAYXN010000030.1 GCA_012515885.1 Rhodococcus sp. (in: high G+C Gram-positive bacteria) | reverse complement strand
TACGCCAACACCCTCTACAAGCCGCCGGCAAAGTTCTTTAAGGACCGTCAGTGGGCGGACATCACCGACTGGGAAAGCGAACTCACCCCGCATTACGAGCAGGCGCGTCGCATGCTCGGTGTGGTGCAGAACCCGCACATGACTCCCGCGGACGAGATCATCAAGTCTGTCGCCAAAGACATGGGTGTGGAAGACACCTTCATCCAGACGCCGGTCGGTGTCTACTTCGGTGAGCCGGGCAAGACGGTTCCCGATCCCTACTTCGGTGGCGTTGGCCCCGACCGCACCGGCTGCATCGAATGCGGTGAGTGCATGACGGGTTGCCGTCATGGCGCCAAGAACACCCTGCTCAAGAACTACCTGGGTCTCGCTGAAAAGGCGGGCGCGCAGATCATCCCGATGACCACGGTCACCGGCCTCAAGGAACACGGGGACGGGTCATGGGATGTGCACACCCGCCGCACCGGTCTGTTCAAGAAGCGTGGCCGTAAGACGTTCACTGCGGGCCACGTCGTGTTGGCTGCGGGAACGTGGGGCACCCAGCATTTGATGTTCGACCAGAAGGAATCCGGGGCACTGCCGCGAGTGTCAGACCAGCTTGGTGTCCTGACCCGCACAAACTCCGAGTCCATCCTTGGTGCCGCGAAGAAGAAGGTCGATCCGAACCTCGATCTCACCAAGGGCGTCGCGATCACGTCGTCGTTCCACCCGACCTCGGACACCCACGTCGAACCGGTCCGGTACGGCAAGGGCTCCAACTCGATGGCGCTGTTGCAGACCCTCATGACTGACGGCGGCAAAGGCTCGCGTGTGGTCAAGCTCTTCAAGGAGCTGTGGAAGGAAACCAAGAACGACCCGCGTGAAATCACCACGCTCAGCCCGTACCGCTGGAGCGAACGCACCATCATCGCCCTGGTGATGCAGAACCTCGACAACTCGATCACCACGTACACCAAGCGTGGGCTTCTCGGTCGCCGCAAGGTCACCAGCAAGCAGGGCCACGGCGAACCGAACCCCAGCTGGATTCCGGAAGGCAACGACGCCACCCGTCGTATCGCCGAAAAGATCGACGGCAAGGCGGGCGGCACGTGGGGCGAGATCTTCAACATCCCGCTCACCGCGCACTTCCTTGGCGGTTGCACCATTTCGTCCGATCCGTCACGCGGCGTCATTGACCCCTACCACCGCGTATGGGGTTACCCGACGCTCAGCATTGTCGACGGTTCCGCGGTGTCCGCGAACCTCGGTGTCAACCCGTCGCTGACGATCTCGGCGCAGGCTGAGCGTGCCGCATCGTTGTGGCCCAACAAAGGCGAGAATGATCTGCGTCCGCAGCAGGGTGAGGAGTACCGCCAGCTTTCGCCGATCGCACCCAACAAGCCTGTCGTTCCTGAAGGCGCACCGGGCGCGTTGCGGCTGCCGATCGTAGAAATCAAGTCGGGTACCCAGAGCGCGCGTGCAGCTGCTGGGGCTGCCACAAACGGTCAGAAGAAGGCCAGCGCAACGAAAACCACCGACGTCGCGTAACACTTACTTCAGCACCGTCTGCCTCCACGACGTGATGGTCGTGGGGGCAGACGTGTATGTGGGGGTCGGGCCGATAATCGACCCCGGTTAGACTGGTTCAGTGACGGATATTGAACAGCAGGGCCCAGTTCTCGTTGTGGACTTCGGTGCTCAGTACGCCCAGTTGATTGCCCGGCGTGTGCGTGAAGCGAAGGTCTATTCCGAGGTGGTCCCGCACACCGCGACGGTGGCTGAGATCGCAGCTCGTCGCCCGCGCGCGGTGGTTCTCTCCGGTGGACCGTCCAGCGTGTACGCGGACGGCGCACCCTCGCTCGATCCGGCACTGTTTGATCTTGATGTTCCCGTGTTCGGCATTTGCTACGGCTTCCAGGCCATGGCTAACGCGCTGGGCGGGACCGTCACCCACACCGGTACCCGCGAATACGGCCGCACCGATCTTCAGGTCTCTGGCGGCGTGCTACATGACGGCCTGCCCCGCACCCAGCCCGTGTGGATGAGCCACGGCGACGCCGTGACCACCGCACCCGAAGGTTTCGAGGTCACCGCCACCAGTGAAGGTGCACCGGTGGCAGCATTCGAGGATCGGGCACGTCGCCTCGCTGGCGTCCAGTACCACCCCGAGGTGCTGCATTCCCCACACGGCCAGCAGGTTCTCAGCCGATTCCTCCACGAGATCGCCGGTATTCCGGCGCAGTGGACGGCCGCGAACATCGCTGACAGCCTCATCGAACAGGTTCGTGAGCAGATCGGTGACGGACGCGCGATCTGTGGACTGTCCGGCGGCGTCGATTCGGCTGTTGCGGCGGCGCTGGTTCAGCGCGCTATTGGCGACCGGTTGACGTGTGTCTTCGTCGACCACGGCCTGATGCGTGAAGGGGAGCGCGCTCAGGTCGAGCAGGATTTTGTGGCGGCCACGGGCGCCCAGCTGATCACCGTTGACGCTGAGGCAACGTTCCTCGGCGCCCTCGAAGGGGTGTCTGAGCCGGAAACCAAGCGCAAGATCATCGGCCGCGAGTTCATTCGCAGCTTCGAAGGCGCTGTCTCGGACGTGCTCGGTGCTCGCGCCGCGCAGGGCGAGACCGTCGACTTCCTCGTACAGGGAACGCTGTACCCGGACGTAGTCGAGTCCGGCGGCGGAACCGGCACCGCAAACATCAAGAGCCACCACAATGTTGGTGGGCTTCCCGAAGACCTCCAGTTCTCGCTGGTTGAACCGCTTCGTCTGCTGTTCAAGGACGAGGTGCGCGCGGTGGGCCGCGAGCTGGGATTGCCGGAAGAGATCGTTGGCCGTCAGCCGTTCCCCGGCCCCGGCCTGGGTATCCGCATCATTGGTGAAGTCACTCGCGAGCGTCTCGACATCCTGCGTCAAGCCGATTCCATCGCGCGTGAAGAACTCACCGCCGCTGGCCTCGACGGCCAAATCTGGCAGTGCCCCGTCGTGCTCCTCGCGGATGTGCGCAGCGTCGGCGTTCAGGGTGACGGCCGCACCTATGGCCATCCGATCGTGTTGCGTCCGGTCTCCAGTGAGGACGCGATGACGGCGGACTGGACGCGTTTGCCGTACGAGACGTTGGAGCGGATTTCCACCCGCATCACCAACGAGGTTCCCGACGTCAACCGTGTCGTCCTAGACGTCACGAGCAAGCCGCCGGGAACCATCGAGTGGGAGTAAGCGCTGCGGGGTAGTGAGCGCTGCGCTACTTCTTGTTGCGTCGTCCTGGTGAAAACACCAGGACCAGGCCGACGACGACGCCGATCACCACGATGAGCCAGCGGAGTTCGACGTTGGCGAGTCCGCTGACTTCGAACGGTCCGGCAAGCGCCCACGCGCTGATGAGCAGTGCGGCGAGCCCGGAGAGCAGCAGCAGAATCGAGGGGCCGCGCTTGCGGTCCGCGCTGCGTTCGAGCTCAGCGCCGGTACTGGTGTCGCTGTCGGTCTGGTAACTCGTGTAGTTCATGTTCTCAGCCACGGAACACCTCGACACTTCCAAATCGGGATTGAGCATTGATGGTCAAAACTGGGCCGTCGGTGCCGTCAGATCCGCCGTCGATGGTGCCGTCGGTGAGGCATAGAGCGTGACCGAAACGAGCGTCGCAGTGATCGATGACGTTCATGTCGGGCGGCAAGATGACCACCAGATCGCCGAACCTACTGCTGACGTCGACAGTTGTGTCGGCGTCGAGGTCGGTGTTGGTGAGGTCGAGAGTGCCGGATCCGAATTTGATGGTGTACTCGTCTTCGACGGCGGCGGCGTTGGCGGGAGTCCACACATGGTTGCCCATGTTGCGGGCGTCGAACTCAAGTGGTCCCACGAGCGAGGCGAGGACGACGAAGCCCGCGAGCGGGGCGGTCACAACGAGTAGGCCGTAGCCGCGTCGCAGCACCGCACCCAGGAGAAGGCCGACGCCGACTACTGCCAGGGCGATCGCGCCGATCCGGCCAGGCGTGAGCCACGAGTCTTCTGATCCCACCGAGATACCGGTGGCGATCGCCGCGGCGATGATGGCCAGACCGATCGTGATGGGAGCTAACCGCGACTTGGGGGTGTCTGGGATGACGGGGGTTGGCGTCGCCTTCGCAGGTTCAGGCAGATCCCACGCGAACGGTGCCACACCGAGGGGATCCCAGGATGGGGGCTGCACGTCGTGAGTGACCTGACCGGGCTGCGTCGTGGATTGGTTTGTAGCGGATTGGTTCGGTGTGGATTGGTTCGTTGCAGATTGCCCAGCGGACGCCGTTCCTTGAGTCGGCGCGGACGTCTCGGTCGCCGTCGACCCTGATGTCTCGGTCGCCGTCGACCCCGATGTCTCGGTCGCCGCGGGATCAGCAGGGGCGTCCGGTTCGTAGTGGTCGGGAAGTTTCGTGTACGGGCTGTAGGCCGCCGGGTGACTCACGATGGGATATCCCGGGACGGGATAGCCGGGAACGGGAAACGCTGCGGCCGGCTGCGCCACCCCTGCCGGTGGGATGGGTTCGCGTTGATAGAGAAGCCATAGACCACCGAGCATCAGACCCAAACCGATCACTCCCGACCCGCCGAGTCCTATCCCGGCGGGCCCGAGGACGCTGACGGCGATCGCGAGGGCCACGATCAGCACCACCGTCTTAGTGGTCGAGTCTGAGCTATCGCCCTTGCCGACCAGCGATTCTGCAGCCGAGACGCTATCTCCTTCCTTCGTCAGGAGGAGCCACCCCGCCAGATACAGCAGGATGCCGGAGCCGCCGAAAATTGTTGCGACGACGAAAGCTACGCGCACCAGCACCGGATCGACTCGGTAGCGATACCCGATTCCGGCGCAGACGCCAGCGACGGGACTGCCCGAAGGCAGTCGCGTGGGCCGGGTTCGCCATAGATCGTGGAGTTGATCTTGGAAGCCGCGTTGAGTCCCAGGTGTGGTCATGTCTCCATGATGCTGCGTTCAGGTGATGCGTTGCATCAGGAAGTTCCCTGATTTTCGTCCCGGTCTGGGGCGCGTCGAAACACGAATCTCAGGGTTAAACCCTGATGTCTGCTGCCGCCGAATAGGGCAGGATTTAGCTGTGCAATCTGTGCCCGAACCTTCGCTGCAGGCCACCGGTGCCTCCGGTCGGCGCGGCACTTCGCTGGCGCCGTACCCCGGCGTAACGCGCCCCGGTGGGGCTCGTCTCGGCACCGCAAGCACAGAGCTTGACGTGAATTCGCGTCAGTTGGAGCGACGTTCAGGTGGACGGATCGTTGCCGGGGTTGCGGGCGGACTATCCGATCACCTTGGTGTTGATGTCCTCAAAGTCCGCGTCACCTTTGCACTGCTTTCTTTCCTCGCCGGCGCAGGTATTGCCGCATACGGCCTGCTGTGGGTGTTTACCCCGCAAGGTACGGATACGACGCGGCCGTCGTCACCGGAACGTCGTCAGGCCATCGGTCTGATAGCGCTCGGGCTTGCGGGTTCGGCTGCGTTGTCGTGGCTCTTTAGTGGGCGTGTGGGCGCAATCTTGGGCCCAATCATCGTGATCGGTATCGGCGCCACCTTGGTGTGGCGCGAATTCGATAGTGACGGCCCCCGCACAGCGGTGGGGTTGCCGCAGCGTCCCACGGTGTTGACGTGGGCGCGGGTGGTCAGCGGCGCGACGCTCATCGTGCTGGGGCTCGGTGTGGTCATCCTCGCCCAGGTCGATATTGAGGCGCTGCGTTCATCACTGCTCGCGGTGCTTGTGACGCTGGTTGGCGCTGCGCTGTTGACAGTGCCGTTGTGGCTGCGTCTGTGGCGTGCGTTGGGTGCTGAGCGCGCGGCCCGGATTCGCACTGATGAGCGTGAAGAAATCGCATCCCACCTGCATGATTCGGTGTTGCAGACGTTGGCGTTAATTCAAAAGCAGGCCGATAATCCGCTGGAGGTGACGCGCCTGGCGCGCGGGCAGGAGCGTGAACTGCGGCGTTGGCTCTTCGGAGGTGGGGAAAGCGATCACGCGAGCCTTGCCGAAGGGTTGCGCACCATTGCCGGTGAGGTGGAAGACCAGCATGGTGTCGCGGTTCGCCCGGTGACGGTCGGCGATGTTCAACTCGACGACGAGGGCAGCCGCGCCGACAGCGACAGCGCAGACGGCGCGGGCGGCGGACTTTCACGTGAGCGATTTACAGCGGTCCTCGGTGCGACCCGGGAAGCGCTCGTCAACGCTGCAAAGCACTCAGGTGAGACCGAGATCCACCTCTACATGGAGGCGGAAGCCGATCAGGTCAGTGTTTTTGTGCGCGATCGCGGAACAGGGTTCGATCCCGACGCGGTGGCCTCAGATCGTCAAGGACTCGCCAAGTCGGTGACGGCGCGTATCGAACGGCGCGGCGGAACCGTCGATGTTCGTTCGGCTCCGGGTAAAGGCACCGAAGTGCGTATCTATATGCCGCGCAATGCCACCGACGACGCGACCGCAGCCACGAACAGTGACTAACGCTGGATCCACCGGTTCGGTGACGAAGAGACTGGCGAGCAGAGACCGAAGTGTCCGCGCTGGCTGTGACCTACAGTGTGGGGAGAGTTGACGTGCTGAGAACTAACCTTCGAATAGAGGAACCTCCCGCAGTGACAATTCCCGCTGGACCTGCTTCAGAATCCGACAATCCCCACGCCGAATCGTCGTCGTTTCGAGTATTTCTTGTCGACGATCACGCCGTGTTCCGATCGGGAGTGCGCGCAGAACTGTCCCGTGAAACCGACATGGACATCGTGGGCGAAGCGGGGACGGTGCGCGAAGCCATCGCGGGAATCAACTCCAGTAGCCCACACGTGGTGCTCCTGGACGTGCATATGCCGGACGGCGGTGGCGTCGCGGTACTGCGGGGGATTGATGCGGGCCCAGAGTGTTTGGCGCTGAGCGTTTCCGATGCTGCCGAGGACGTCATTGCGGTGATTCGCGCTGGCGCCCGCGGCTACGTCACCAAGTCGATCTCGGGAACAGAGCTGGCTGAGGGTATTCGGCGTGTCGCTGGCGGCGACGCGGTGTTTGGTCCCCGGCTCGCCGGTTTTGTTTTGGACTCGTTCACGGGCCGCTCGGCTGCACCGGAGCCGCCACTGGACCCAGAACTGGATTCGCTGACCCCTCGCGAACTTGAGGTACTGCGGCTTCTCGCGCGCGGATACACCTATCGAGAGATCGCTGAAGAACTGTTTATTTCAGTGAAAACAGTAGAAACGCATGCGTCGAACGTGCTGCGAAAAACCCAGCAGTCCAATCGCAATGCCCTCACCCGCTGGGCCCACAAGCGGCGTATCGACTAGTGCGTTAAGGCTGTTCAATCAGGACGAACAGCGCCACCATAGCGGCCAGGACGAGGATCGCGACCATCACACCCATCGCGACCGGTGCCCACGCCACCAACTGGTCACGCCACGTCGGTTGCACACCGGGACGCACGTTGGGCCGTGGCGGCCACTGAATGCGGCCAGAAGGACGCGGGGTGTTACCGAGCGGAGTGCTGTGCTGCACGGCAGGCAGACCGGAGAGCGTCGACATGGTTGGTCGACGACGTGAATCAGGGACCGGTGTGGTGCGGTGCGCCCACATCGGCACTGTCCCAGCAGCGGAATAGACCGGGACACCGAGGATTTGGTCGATGTTTCCGTGCGTACCCAACGCCACCTGGGCGAGTTCGTCCCGCGCCTGGGCCATGGTGGGTCGCCGAGCCGGGTCGGGTTCAAGCATGTGCAGCAGCACATCCGTCATCGGCCCGGTTTTCGCGGGCGCATGAATCTCGCCTTTAGCGACCCGGTGCAGCAGAGCGATCGAGTCGCTATCAATACCGAACGGCGGACGACCCTCGATCACGGTGTAGAGCGCCGAACCCAGCGAATAGACATCGCTCGCTTCGGTGGGATCTTTGCCGCGAGCCACCTCGGGGGAGAAGTAGGCGGGCGTACCGGTGATGACTCCGGAATCGTCTTCGGAGGTATCACCTTTGGCGCGGGCGATACCGAAATCGCTGATCTTGACCGTGCCCAACGCGCGACCCTGATCGGCAACAAGAATGTTGCCCGGCTTGATGTCGCGGTGAATGATTCCCGCTTCGTGGGCGGTGGCGAGAGCGTCCGCCACCTGGGTGCCGATTTGCGCAACCTCCAGCGGGGGCAGCGTCTCGGCGATATTCATCGCCTGCGCCAAGCTGCGGGACGGGAAGAACTCCATCACCAGCCACGGCTCGCCGCCTTCGAGAGCGACGTCGTACATCGCGATGGAATGCGCGTGGGTGAGTTTGGCGGCGTTGCGGCCTTCACGCATGGTGCGTTCACGAACAGCCTGCGCTTCTTGTGGTTCCAAATTGGCTGTCGTAATGACCTGTTTGACTGCGACATCGCGGTGCAGCAGGGTGTCGCGGGCCAGCCACACCGCGCCCATTCCGCCGCCGCCCAGCTTTGAGCGCAGCCGGTACCGTCCGCCCATCAGATACTCGGGCCCGATACCCCTTTCAGCACGCTCCTGCTCGCTCACGCGTTCAGGGTAGTGGATTGTCAGGGTGCCGTGCTCCCAGGCTGGGTTGCGGCGTGGCCGAGGGCGGCGAGAAAGGTCTCAGCAAGGTTGTTGGCGACGGTTTCGGCGGGCAGTTCTAGACCGCGGCGTTGTGAATCACCTGGCCACGGCTGGCCAGAAACGGGGATTTCGGGGATCTCGTCGCAGCCAGCGCGTGCCCGGCCCGCGGCTGCGGTGCCGTGCATGAGTGCGAAAAAACTCTGGGCAAGCCAGGTGGGGGATTGGGTGGTGCGGAACGAGCCGTCGTCGATGCCGGCCGCAATGACACCCTGCACGAATTCGAGGATGCGGCCGTGCTCGCCGTGAACGTGTTCGGTGCCCAGTTCCGCTTCAGCGGCGGCGATGAGTGAGTCCACTTCGGCCATGAGAGGCCACGCAGTGCGGATGAGGTGGGCGATCTGCTCGGGTGGGCTCTGCTGCGGGTCAATCGATGTCACGAGTTGTTCCGCTTCCCGCATGTGGACTGCGAAAACTTCGGTGACCAAGTCTTTACGTGACGGGAAGTGGCCGTAGAGGGTGACCCGTCCGATCCCGGCTTTCTCGGCGATCATCGCCATGGTTGCGCACGGGTTGCGGCTGAGCACCATGCGCGAGGTCTGCAGGATGCGTTCGCGGTTGCGCTGCGCGTCGCCACGTACTGCACGCGTGCGGGAGTTCCGGGAGGCGGTGGCCATGGTGTCACCTTACGGCCCACAAATAACTTTTACAGGGTTGTAAGAAATAACTTTATCTCGTACATTTATGTTCAAGTTAGTGATCGGCGGGGCTAGTCTGGATGGAACCGAGCTTGCTCCCGATCACCCCGCCACACGCCGCGGAAAGTCGAGGATCATGTCCACAGTCCCCGAGTCGAAGTTGCCGGAATCAGCACAGAGCGTCACAAGTGCCGCCGATCGAAGTGCTGCCGATACGGCGCTCAACGACCCCGCGGTGGTGCATGTTTTCCGTCGCACCCTCATCGTTGCCGCCATCGCCCAAGCGTTCGGCGGCGCAGGTATTGCCGCGGGCATCGTCGTCGGCGCCCTACTCGCGAAAGAAATGCTGAACGCCGATAGTTGGGCGGGCATCCCCGTCGCGCTATTTACAGCAGGTTCTGCGGCGTCGGCGTATCTGGTGGGACGGCTCTCAGGTAAGTCAGGGCGCCGGGTGGGGCTCGCGGCTGGTTTCGGTGCTGGCGCACTGGGCGCGGTCGGCGTCGTTGCCGCAGCAGTGTGGGCGAGTGTGCCGCTGCTGTTCATTTCTCTTGTTGTGTACGGTGCGGGAACCGCCTCCAACCTGCAAACCCGCTATGCGGGAACCGACTTGGCGCCCGCAAACAAGCGGGCGACGGCAGTGAGTATCGCGCTGGTTGCCACAACGTTCGGCGCCGTTGCGGGCCCGAATCTGGTGCGACCAACCGGTGCTGTCGCGTCCTGGCTCGGATTTCCGGTGCTAACGGGACCGTTCCTGCTGGCCGCTGTCGCCTACGTATGTGCTGGCGCGACAATATTTTTCTGGATGCGGCCCGATCCGTCGCTGCTAGCACGTGAGATCGCTGGCAAAACACCCACGGCGGGTACGGCGGCGCCTAGCGGGGGCGTGCCGTCGGGTGTGCTGATCGGTGCAACCGTCATGGTTCTCACGCAGATCGCGATGGTGGCGATTATGACGATGACACC
>JAAYXN010000453.1 GCA_012515885.1 Rhodococcus sp. (in: high G+C Gram-positive bacteria) | reverse complement strand
TGGTGCCGCGGTTGCAGTGGCTGTCATGCCGAACGTAACGCCAACGGCGAGTGCTGATGCGGCGACTGCGCGCATGGCGGTCTTACGGAAATTCATGGGATCCCCTCCGTGTAGATGTATATGGACCTACCGCCAAGCCGAGCCAGATGAAGCCGACTAGGTAGGTGGCGCAACGGAGAATGTCACAATTCCCAGGGCTTCGCCAACATCGCCATTGGGTTCCGCGTCAAGCGGAGGTGCCGGGGAATCGCGCCACCGAGGTCGGGGTCCTGGCCAGTAAGTTAAACGTGGTTTGCGTCACAAATCGACGCGCAGTCAGTTCTTCGCCACCGTCCTGGACTGCCGGTTCCTGGCCAACACCTAAAAACTTCACAACTTTAAGGACCTCAGATGTTGCAATGTCCGATTCACCTGCCGTAATCTTCCCGCCGCACGGCTTGTTGAACCTCGGGCCGTGTCCTGCGGCTCTGTGGATCAGGGTCCGCTTGTATCGACGATTCGGCTCGTTCGCCGGATCGAGGAAGACGTCAAGGGGGGCCGATCTCGATGTGGCGAAGGGGGGTGAGCGCTGGATGCGCAGCACAGCGGAGATCAATCCACGACACTGCAGTCGTTTTCACCAGGGGAATCGTTACGGCATCGTCCGGCGTCCCTACGAGTCCACGTGGCAATCGCCGAGAACGGGACATTCTGCTCGGGTCGCACCTGGCCCGTATCTCGAGTTCGACGAACCGACTCGCACACCGCAGGTAAAAGGAGAAAACAACTGATGTCGAAGCATCGGAAGGCGCGGCGCCCAGTACTCGCTGGCGTAGCCATCGTCCCCGTCTCAGCGATGGCCCTCATCGCTGGCGCCGGACAGGCCGCAGCCACCCCCACCACGTCGCAGCCCGGCGTCACCTCGCCCACCACGTCGCAGCCCGGCGTCGCGGCACCAAGCACGTCGCAGCCCGGCGTCACCACCAAGAAGACCAACGAGGACTGGAAATACGTCCCCGGCTTCGACCCCGGACCATACCGCAACATGGAGACCATCCCTGAAGCTGCGGTCAACCGTCCGGCAACCCCGCGTCCAGCTGCCCCGGCTGCTCCGTCGCAGAGCGGTGGCCAGCAGGCCAACTACGTAGCTCCGCAGACGCAGACCGTTGTTGAGGCTGAGCCCGAGTTGGTCGCCGATAACGGTCTCGCAAAGCCGATTCAGGCTGAAGAGGGAACCGTTCGTCTCGGTGTCTTCAAGTCCGCTAAGCCAGAGTGGCTGTCGGAGGAATACGCTGACCAGCTGAACAACACGTCCGCTGTTCTTGAGGCGCAGGGCGCCACCGCATTCAACTCGCTCGGTATTCCGACGACGCGTTCACAGCGCATTGCGGGCGGCGCGGTTGCGGGTGCTGCTGTGGGTGCTCTCATCGGCGGCGCCGTTATGACGGTTCCCGGCGTCGTTGTTGGCGCACTGGTCGGTGGCACTATCGGTGGTACCTCCGGTGTTCTCGGTTGCGCCCCCTTGGTGGCGCCGCTTCTCGCCTCGATAGGACTTGCGCCCGCGGGAGCAGTTATCGGCACAGCCTGCACCGTTGCCGGTGGATTGATTGGTGCCGGAGTCGGTGCAGGCGCGCTTATTGCTGCCGGTGCCGTGGTCGGTGGCACGATCGGTGCCGTGGTCGGTACCGCCTACGGTGCCGGTGAGAACATGGGCGAGGCTGCTGAGTACGTACCGGCTGGCTTCGACAAGGACGCTCTCATCGCTCAGACCCGCCACGTGGTGAACGGTCTGGAGACCTCGGCTGCTGGCTTGGCCGTCACCAACGGTTTCCGTGGCGCCAGCGACGCCTTCCAGGGCGCACTGGACAACGGTCGCGACGCGATCGCTGCCCGTCCCGACGGCGAAGCGCTCCTGGCTCAGATCGACAACGTCGACCTGGCATTCAAGAACATCGTTAACCCCGGCCACGAGGCTGGCGACGCCATCGGTATCGGCGTCCACTACCCGGTCGCGGGCACCGCACCGGGCGGCATCTGATCAGACGCTGCAACTAGCTAACAGGGAAGGCCCCATCGACTTTCGAGTCGGCGGGGCCTTCCCCGTTCTCGTCCACGGCCCCACAGGGCTTCTTGGTCATCACAGGGAAAATAAGTTCACACAGGTTCCGTGGACCCTGTGGCAGCTAGCCAGAGCCTGTGACGAGTCGAAAGCCCCTGTGAGAGCAGCGAAACCCCGTGCCAACCGCAGTCTGAGAACACACCTAACTGCCGTCGCTCTCAATGTGTTGCGAGGAAATGGAAGCCATTTAACGGCGCGCCCAGCACATCTCGCAGCCGACGCATTTGTAGTCGCGAAGAGAAACTCTCTATCGGAAAGTCAAATCCGAATTCTGTGAACTTTGTGTACCTGAGTTAAAAACTCTGCTGCACAAAGTAATTCGCGATATTTCCTCGAGCTGGATAAAGCTAACTTTGCATTCATTCAAGTTGCTTTGTCCGGTTTCCCTGCTTTAATCTAGTCGCGCATGAGCCCATAACAATGGGCATGCACGCTCAAGGCCTCGGGAACTCCGAGGTCACTGCAATCGAAGAGATCCAGGGGGGATCTTGATCCGGCGGAGGGGGGTTGAACGCTCGATGCAGACTTCACCACGTAGTTCTTCAGACGTCGTTCACTACTTCTACCTGTCGTCCGTCCCCATGGGTTTGTTACAGCACGCTCAAAACGCTGAACCAACTCACGCGGCATAAGGCTAAAGCCTTTGAAGCCGTGTGGATCACATCAGATTCACCGCACCACATGACAGACCGACTCGTACACCGCAGGTAGAAGGAGAGAACAACAGATGTCGAAGCATCGGAAGACTCGGCGACCGGTACTCGCTGGCGCTGCACTGGTTCCCGTGTCCGCGATGGCTTTCATCGCCGGTGCCGGACAGGCCGCGGCAACGCCAACCACCGTCCAGCCAGGAGTCACGGCTCCCACGACGTCGCAGCCGGGCGTCACGGCACCGTCGACGGCGCAGCCAGGTGTCACCAACAAGTCCAGCACGTCCGAGTGGCGTTACCTCCCCGGCTTCGATCCCGGCGAGTTCCGTGGTGTGGAAACGGTGACGGAGAAGGACTCTCGCGGCCCGCGCCAGGTTGTTCAGACGGTTCCCGTTGCGCCCGCAGCACCCGCCGCGTCGAACGGCACTCAGCAGGCAAGCACAGAGCAGGCCCCGGT
>JAAYXN010000029.1 GCA_012515885.1 Rhodococcus sp. (in: high G+C Gram-positive bacteria) | reverse complement strand
ATGATGATGTTCGGCACCTACGTCAGCAAGAACAGTGACCTGGACACCGTGCCGTTCAAGGACGTCTTCCTGCACGGCCTGGTCCGCGACCAGCACGGCAAGAAGATGTCCAAATCACGCGGCAACGGCATCGACCCGCTCGACTGGGTGGATCGTTTCGGCGCGGACGCTTTGCGCTTTACCCTCGCGCGCGGCGCCAACCCGGGTGCTGACCTCTCTGTCGGTGAAGATCACGCGCAGAGTTCACGCAACTTCGCTAACAAGCTGTTCAACGCCACGAAGTTCGCGTTGATGAATGGTGCGGCGCCGGGTGAACTGCCTGCGCGCGACACGCTCACCGACGCGGACCGCTGGATTCTTGATCGACTCGAAGCGGTACGCAGCGACGTCGACGGCGCATTCGAGCGCTACGAGTTCTCGAAGGCGTGCGAGGCGCTGTACCACTTTGCGTGGGACGAGGTGTGTGACTGGTACCTCGAAATCGCGAAGGTGCAGTTCGCGGACGACGCGCAGGCAGCGTCCACCCAGATCGTTTTGGGCAACGTCCTTGATGCGCTGCTGCGTCTGCTGCACCCGGTGATCCCGTTCGTCACCGAGACGCTGTGGAAGGTGCTCACCGGCGGCGAGTCTGTCGTGATCGCTTCGTGGCCTCAGCCTTCTGGTGTGGCTGCGGATTCGGCGGCAGCGACTCGGATCGAGAATGCGCAGCGTTTGGTCACTGAGGTGCGCCGCTTCCGCAGCGACCAGGGACTCAAGCCGTCGCAGAAGGTTCCCGCGCGCCTCGTTGGTATTGACGGCGCTGACCTTTCGGCCCAGTTGCCGCTCATCACGGCTTTGGCTCGCCTCACGGACCCGGAGGAGGGGTTCGCCCCGTCGGCGTCAGTCGAGGTTCGTGTCGGTGGCGCCACGGTGTCGGTGGAACTGGATACCTCAGGAACAGTCGATGTGGGTGCGGAAATCGCGCGCCTGAAGAAGGACCTCGCGCTGGCGGAGAAGGATCTGGACGCTACCTCCAGCAAGCTCGACAACGCAGCGTTCCTCGCGAAAGCTCCGGACGTGGTCGTCGACAAGATCCGAGGCCGTCAGCAGGTCGCTCAAGAGGAGATCGCCCGCATCGGGGCGCGACTGGCTGAGCTAGAGCAGACCAAGGCGCGGTGATTGTGTGAATGCCGATGGCAGAGATGACCGCGATCGTGTCGAGATCGATCCCATTGATCTCGCAGAACTGACTCTTGTTGAGGCAGAGCTAGATCGGCGATGGCCGGAAACCAAAATGGAGCCGTCGCTGACGCGGATCGCGGCCCTCATGGATTTGCTGGGATCGCCTCAACACGGCTATCCGGCGATCCACGTCACCGGCACGAACGGCAAAACTTCGGTGGTACGCATCATCGATTCGTTGCTGCGGGCACTGCACCGACGGACCGGACGGACGACGAGCCCGCACCTGCAACTAGCGACTGAACGCATCGGGATTGACGGTGTGCCGATCGCGCCGCGCACCTATATCGACACGTATCGAGAAATCGAGCCGTACGTGTTGATGGTCGATGAGCAGTCTGTTGCCGCCGGTGGGCCTGCGATGAGCAAGTTCGAAGTGCTCACGGCCATGGCCTATTCGGCGTTCGCGGAAGCGCCGGTCGATGTCGCGGTCGTGGAAGTGGGCTTGGGCGGCAAGTGGGATGCCACCAATGTCATTGACGGCCAGGTCGCGGTGATCACGCCGATTGGTCTCGACCACGCCGAATTTTTGGGCGACGACATCAGCGGAATCGCTGCCGAAAAGGCCGGAATCATCAAGAAGGGCCCGGAAGACGCTCTGGTGCCCCGCGATACGGTCGCGATCATCGCCGAGCAAAAGCCTGAGGTGATGGACGTTTTGCTGCGCCGCGCCGTCGAGACTGACGCGGCGGTGGCGCGCGAAGGATCAGAGTTCCGGATCCTGGGCCGCCAGATCGCGGTGGGCGGTCAACAGTTGGAGCTGCAGGGGCTTGGCGGGGTCTACACCGACGTGTTCTTGCCGCTGCACGGCGAACATCAAGCGCACAACGCGGTCCTTGCCCTCGCTGCAGTAGAAGCGTTCTTCGGTGCCGGGCCGGACCGTCAACTCGACCAGGACGCGATCCGGGAAGGATTCGCGACGGTAGCAAGCCCCGGTCGGCTCGAACGTGTCCGCTCGGCACCCACCGTTTTTCTTGACGCCGCCCATAACCCTGACGGCGCGAAGGCGCTGGCCGCCGCGCTCGCCGAAGAGTTCGATTTCCGCAAACTCGTCGGTGTCGTCGCGGTGATGGGGGATAAGGACGTCGAGGGCATCTTGGAAGCACTTGAACCGGTCATCGATGAGCTGGTCGTGACACACAACGGATCACCACGTTCGATGAGCGTCGACGACCTCGCCGACCGTGCCGTTGCCCGCTTCGGTGACGAACGCGTCGTTGTCGCGCCGACACTGCCCGATGCTGTCGAAACCGCTATCCGCCTGGCCGAGGAAGTCGGTGAACCGGGCGAGGCGGTTTCGGGAGCCGGTGTCATCATCACCGGCTCGGTGGTCACGGCAGGCGT
>JAAYXN010000452.1 GCA_012515885.1 Rhodococcus sp. (in: high G+C Gram-positive bacteria) | reverse complement strand
CAGTCGCAGTGCCCCGCCTGGAATACCGGTAAGCCGCTGTCCCCCAAGCTGCTCATCATGTCGCTGCGCGACCACGGTATGGCCAAGGCGCCGTACCTGCTCGCTGGCGGCAAGAAGGACATGGGCGGCGACGAGGTGGGCCTCGTTGACGCAGACGGCAACGTCCTCGAACACAAGCTCGCGAAGATCCCTGAGGAAGCTCGCAAGGAAGCCGAGCGCAAGCTCGTCGGCGAGACAAAAGAACTCGTTGAAGCTGGCGAACTCGGCGCCGTCATCGACACCGAAACCCTGTGGTCCTGCACCAACTGTGGCGCCTGTGTCGAGCAGTGCCCCGTCGACATCGAGCACGTCGACCACATCATCGACATGCGCCGCTACCAGGTCCTCATCGAATCGGAGTTCCCGTCCGAGCTTGCTGGCCTGTTCAAGAACCTCGAAAACAAGGGCAACCCGTGGGGCCAGAACTCCAAGGATCGCCTCAACTGGATCGACGAAATGGACTTCGACATCCCGGTCTTCGGCCAGGATGCAGAAACCTTCGAGGACTACGAGTACCTGTTCTGGGTCGGTTGTGCCGGTGCCTACGAGGACCGTGCCAAGCGCACCACCAAGGCTGTTGCTGAGCTGCTCGCCACCGCTGGCGTGAAGTTCATGGTCCTCGGTGCCGACGAAACCTGTACCGGTGACTCCGCTCGCCGTGCCGGTAACGAGTTCCTGTTCCAGCAGCTCGCAATGCAGAACATCGAACTGCTCGACTCCGTCTTCGAAGGCATCGAAGACCGTCGCAAGCGCAAGATCGTCGTCACCTGTGCACACTGCTTCAACGCACTCGGCAACGAATACCCCGAGGTCGGCGGCCGCTACGAGGTGGTTCACCACACGCAGCTGCTCAACCGTCTCGTGCGCCAAAAGAAGCTGATCCCAGTCGCATCGGTCGGCGAAAACGTCACCTACCACGACCCCTGCTTCCTCGGCCGCCACAACAAGGTCTACGACGCGCCACGCGAGCTCATGGAAGCGTCCGGCTCCAAGCTCAAGGAAATGCCGCGTCACGGCGAACGTTCCATGTGCTGTGGCGCCGGTGGTGCCCGCATGTGGATGGAAGAGCAGATCGGTAAGCGCATCAACGTCGACCGCGTCGACGAAGCGCTCGAAACCAACACGACGAAGATCGCGACCGGTTGCCCGTTCTGCCGCGTCATGCTCACCGACGGTGTCACGGCACGTCAGGAAGAGGGCAAGGGCGAAGGCGTCGAGGTTGTGGACGTCGCACAGCTGATGCTGTCGTCGATCACGCGCCTTGAGCCTGCGCAGCTGTCCGAGAACATCAAGGTCATCCCGAAGCCGAAGGCCGAGCCTGCTCCCGTCGCCGCTGAAGCGGTCGCCGAGGAGAAGGAAGAAGCCCGCGTCGCCGAGGTTGAAGAAGCTGCCGCAACCCCCGCCGCCAAGGCTGCGCCTGCGGGCAAGGGCTTGCAGATGAAGGGTCTTGCCAAGGGTCCGGGTGCGAAGGCACCGGGCGGCAAGGGCCTGCAAATGAAGGGACCGGCTAAGGCACCAGGTGCTGCTGCACCGAAGGCCGATGAGGCTGCTGCTGAGGCTCCGGCCGCGGAAGCTCCTAAGGCTGGCGGCGGTCTGCAGATGAAGGGCCTCGGCAAGGCTCCCGGCGCGAAGGCACCGGGCGGCAAGGGCCTGCAAATGAAGGGACCGGCTAAGGCACCGGGCGCGAAGGCTGCTGCTCCGAAGGCTGACGCTGCTCCTGCCGCTGAAGCCGCTGAGGCTCCGGCTGCTGAGGCAACGAAGGCTCCCGTCGCCCCCAAGAAGGGCCCGGGTCTGCAGATGAAGGGCCTCGGCAAGGCTCCGGGTGCGAAGGCACCGGGTAAGCCTGCGGCTAAGGCGGCGCCGGCCGCTGAGGCTGCTCCTGCTGAAGCGCCTGCTGAGACTGCCTCTGCTCCTGTTGAGTCCGCTCCTGCTGCTGAGACTGCTCCGGAACCGAAGGCTCCTCCTGCCGCCAAGGCCGGCGGGTTGGGCTTCAAGTCCGGCGCAACCGCCCCGGGTGCACGTAAGGCTGCGGCTCCCAAGGCCGCTGTCCCGAAGGCTGAGGAAGCAAAGGCTGAACCTGCTGAGGCTCCCGTCGAGGAAGCTGCAACGGAGGCTCCCGCAGCCGAGGCACCTGCCGAAGCACCAGCGAGCGAGGCGAAGGCTGAGCCTAAGGCTCCTCCGGCCGCCAAGCCCGGTGGCCTGGGCTTCAAGTCCGGTGCGAAGGCTCCCGGCAAGAAGAACTAGCTAGGCAAAAAAGGTTGGCCCCCACCACATGGTGGGGGCCAACCTTTTTTGCTGGGCGCCGCCGTACGGTCAGACCCAACCCTTACGGGCGCCAGAGTTCGAGTTTCGGCACCCCGGGTGTCTCGAACCCCAGGACCTGGCCGTAAAACGACAGCTCGGCATTGCGGGCACTGATTTGGGTTTCGGCGCGGCGGAAACCATGCGACTCACCCTCATAGGCAATGTAGGCGTGCGGAATCCCCTTAGCCACCAACGCATCTCGGAAACGCTCCGCTTGAGACGGCGGGACGATCGGATCATCGAGACCCTGCAACAGCAACACCGGGCAATCCAAGCCATCGACGTTGCTCAGCGGAGCCCGCTCGGCATACAGCGCCGCCGCCTCAGGCAGCGGACCAATCAGGCCGTCGATGTAGCGGGATTCGAAGTCGTGCGTCTCCTGCACAAACTTCTCCAACTCGGCGACACCGTAATACGACGTCCCGCACGCAAAGACGTCGGACGTCGTCAATGCCGCGAGAACAGTCCACCCACCAGCGGAACCGCCCTCAATGACAAGACGCTTCGGATCTGCCATGCCCAGTTCCGCGAGGCCACGCACTGCGGTCACCACGTCTTCGACGTCGACGACACCCCACTGTCCGCGCAGACGGTTGCGGTATTCGCGCCCATAGCCGGTGGAGCCGCCATAGTTGACGTCGACGACACCGATGCCGCGGCTGGTGAAGAACGCGAACACCGGATTCAGTGCGGGCGCGACGTGCGCTGTTGGGCCGCCGTGCACGAACGCCACGTAGGGCGGTGCTTCGCCGTCGGTGCCGGAGTATTCGGGGTTGCGCGGCGGATACGCGATCACATGCACTTCGCGGCGGGGCCCGTCGATCGTGAGTGGCTGCGCCTGCGGCAGGTACGCCGGGTCGGGTAGTTCCGCGACGGAGAGCCGCACCGTTTCGGTGACGCCTTCACTCAGGTGCAGTAACCGAACTCCTGACGGCACATGAGCGCCGCCGGTGCGGGCGAGGACGGTATCGCCGCGCATATCGGACACGCTGATGGTGGAGAGGCCGTCGAAGTCGACGTCGGTGAGTTCGCCGGTTTGTGGATCCAGAATGCCCAGGGTGTCGGTGCCGACGGTGCGTACGGTCAGCAGGGTGCCGTCCGGGCGCGGCCGGTACCAGCAGGTGCCCAGCATCCACAGTGGTCCACCGAAGTCGGCGGCCATTTCTCGCAGCGCCTGCGCGGAACCATCGAGGCTGACGCGATACAGGTTCCACCAGCCGCTGCGGTCGCTGATGGCATACAGCTGGTCGTTGCCGAGCCATTCTGGTTGCAGCACCGATTCTTCGGTGCCGCCGATGACCGTCGTGACATGCCCCGTTGCTAGGTCAATGACGCGCAGCTCGGTGCCGTCCCACGGCATTTGTGGATGGTTCCACGCGATCCACGCCACTCGTTGCCGGTCCGGTGATACGCGCGGATAGGCCAGGAAATCGGACCCGCCGACGACGCTGCGCACCCGGGAGCCGTCGTTCGCGGCGGAACCGTCGAGCGGCACGGTCACGATGTCGCGGACGATGCGGCCGTCCCCGTCGTGGCTTTCCCGGACCGCCCAGACGGCGTCGTCGACGACGCAGAGATCGCCGTAACGCAGCCCGCCGTCAATAGCGGGTGCGGGCGTGAGTGGGGTGGGTTCGCCGTCCACTAGGCGATACATCCGCTGGTCCGAGAACTCGGTGAACACCAGTTGCCCGCTGCCGGTGACCGTCCACGCTCCGCCGCCATATTCGTGCACGCGGGTGCGGGCGTTCCACGGCGCGGGCAGGACGTCGCGTAGTTCGCCGTCGACGTGGGTGCGGATCGCGATGCGGCCCTCTTCAGCGGGCCGCAGCTCCGCCCACCACAGTTGGTCTCCAACGAAGCGGCCACCGTCTGCGGGGTGGCCGGAGGCGGCGAGGTCGGCGGCGGAGATCGGTGAGGTCCAAGACCCGTAGGGCGCGATGGTCATGGAACCACTCTAGGCACTGGTAGGGCCCAAATCCTGTCGGCAAGCAAATACTGGTTGCGTGGGAGTGGGACAATGATGGGGTGAGCACATCCGAACCCGTCCGCCCTCGTCAGCAGGCTCGCCGTCTGGAGCAGTCCACCAAGCTGCAGAACGTCGTGTATGAGATTCGTGGACCGGTGCACGCGCATGCTGCCCGGTTGGAGGCTGAGGGGCATCGCATCCTCAAGCTCAACATTGGGAACCCTGCACCGTTTGGTTTTGATGCTCCTGACGTCATCATGCGCGACATCATCGCGGCGCTCCCCTACGCCCAGGGGTACTCGGAGTCGAAGGGCATCTTGTCGGCTCGTCGCGCCATCGTGACGCGTTACGAGCTGGTCCCGGGCTTCCCGGATCTTGATGTCGACGACATCTACCTCGGCAATGGCGTGTCTGAGTTGATCACCATCACGATGCAGGCGCTGCTCAATAACGGCGACGAGGTGTTGATCCCGGCCCCGGATTACCCGTTGTGGACGGCTATGACGTCGCTCGCGGGCGGCACCCCGGTGCATTACCTGTGCGATGAGGGCAACGACTGGAACCCGGATATCGCCGATATCGAATCGAAGATCACTGATAAGACGAAGGCCCTGCTGGTCATCAACCCGAACAACCCGACGGGTGCGGTGTACTCGCAGGAGGTGCTGCAGCAGCTGGTTGATTTGGCGCGCAAGCATCAGCTTCTTCTTCTTGCCGACGAGATTTACGACAAGATCCTGTACGACGACGCCAAGCACATTTCGTTGGCGTCGCTGGCGCCGGATTTGCTGTGTTTGACGTTCAACGGCTTGTCGAAGTCGTATCGGGTGGCCGGTTACCGCGCGGGCTGGGTGGCCATTACTGGCCCGAAGGATCACGCGAAGGGCTTCTTGGAGGGCATGGATCTGCTGGCGTCGTCACGTCTGTGCCCGAATGTGCCTGCTCAGCATGCGATTCAGGTGGCTCTTGGCGGTTATCAAACGATCGATGATCTGGTGCTTCCCGGCGGTCGCCTGTTGGAGCAGCGTGATGTCGCGTGGGAGCGGCTCAACATGATCCCGGGTGTTTCGTGTGTGAAGCCGCGGGGTGCGCTGTATGCGTTCCCGCGTCTTGATCCTGAGGTGTACGAGATTCACGACGACGAGAAGCTCGTTCAGGATCTGTTGTTGCAGGAGAAGATTCTGGTGGTGCAGGGAACTGGGTTTAACTGGCCGGCGCACGATCACATTCGGATTGTCACGTTGCCGTGGGCGCGGGATTTGGCGGTGGCGATTGAGCGTTTTGGCAACTTTTTGACGAGTTACAAGCAGTAGCGAACTGCCACTCCCACGCTTTGCGCCCCAAAGTGACGAAGGTCACTTTGGGGCGTTTTCTTTTGCTACGCCACGCGCAGCCGTTTCTGCGCTACAGCGGCCTGCGCGGCGCCCCGAGCGAGACCGGGCACCCCGGTAAAAGTACGCCTAAATTCCCCCGTAGTAATTCGAGGGAGGTTAACCCCTTACCTCGACGACGCGGAGCCTCAGGTGGGGACACTGGGCGCCCCTACGGCCTTGCCGTGCGGCACCGCGCGTCACACTTTTCCTGAGACGTCGATACGGCGCCGGAAACGGCCCCTTTGACCCGAAAATACGGCGAGCAGCGTTGCCCGACAGATAGTTCCAGCCACCCGCAAACACGCCGATTCTCACCAAGCAAGGCCCGTTTCAGTGCGATCCTCGACACGCCGAGAGCGAAATTTTGCGCCGTAAGTTGACGAACTCCCCCCTCTTGTCGGTAGATTAGCTCCCGGCACTTCGAGTGCCGCGAGCACCTGCGACCCCTCCCCCCCCTGTGGGCGCAGGTAGGTGGCGGGGTCAACCCCCCCCTGTACCCCGCCACCCAGCTCGGCAAAATCTCCCCGCCAGTCGGCAAACACATTCCCCTTCGCCACGACGATCACTCTCGATCCTCCCGCCGCGAAACTGCTTCTCCGACAAACACTCTCAGACGCAGCCTGCTGTGCCCGCCAATAGTTCAGAGGCACACTACTCACTGACCAGGCCACTCGCTACGCTGTCCGAATGTCGACGCAGCACGGCCATGGCCACGGTCATGGTCACGGACACAGCGGCCCCATCCCCGTCGGACCCACCGCCGCCAAGATCGTCATCGGCCTTCTCATCATCATCGGCGTCGCCGTGCTGGGTGGCGCCGTCGCGCTGTGGCCCAGTCAGCAAAGCACCGAGATCACTGAGCAATCAGAGAACGCTGGACTTCGCGGACCAAAAGTCACCGAGTCGGGTGTCGTCGTCCGCCAAGACGTTGGGCCGTGTGGGTCGCCGTCCAATGGCCTTCCCTTTAGCGGTGAGCCGACGCCGCCCGCGTCGTACGCGTATGAATGCCAGCGCAGCCTGATCCGCATCGAGTCGGGCCCGGATGCTGGCTCGCGCACACTGCTTGAGATT
>JAAYXN010000451.1 GCA_012515885.1 Rhodococcus sp. (in: high G+C Gram-positive bacteria) | reverse complement strand
TCACCGACCGCGCATCCGTACAACGCTTTATCGACGATGTCACCGCCGAATGGCGGACCCCGGACGTCGTCATCGCCAACGCCGGCGTCATGTGGGTTGGCCCCTTCGACCACGAACCGGAGGCAGCTCAGCGTCGACAATTCGACGTCAACGTGCACGGCGTGATTAATACGGTGAAAAGCGTCGTTCCCGCAATGCGCACACGCGGGCACGGCCAGATCATCGTGATCGCCTCCGCCGCATCCAAACTCGCCCCGCCCGGCGAATCCACCTACGCCGCCACCAAGCACGCCGTCCTCGGCTACCTCACCGGCATCCGTGCCGAACTGCGCGGCAGCGGTGTCCACGTGACCGCGGTGATGCCCGCCGTCGTCGACACCGAATTGGCTGTCGGCACAACGACCGGTGCCGCGAAACTCTTGAGCCCGGCCGACGTCGCCCACGCCGTCGTCTCAGCGATCGAGCGCCCACGGTTTCAGGTGCACGTTCCGCGCTACATCGGCCCCCTCGTCGCCGCCGCGAATCTGCTGCCGCAATCACTGCGCGACTTCGCGTTGCGCCGAGCGGTACCCAATCAGGTCGAGGCACCGGGAGCCGCCGCGGCGCGGCAGGATTACCACCAGCGCGTTGTCGACCCGGGACGGCGCCCAGAGCAGTAATCCGCAGAGCAGTAGTCGGGCCCAATAAAAATCGTCGGGCCAGATAGAGTAAGTGGCACCATGACTGCAGCGCATTCCTCCCGGGCCCCGTTCTACATCACGACGGCAATCGCGTACCCCAACGGTGTTCCGCATATCGGCCACGCCTACGAGTACATTTCCGCGGACGCCATCGCGCGGTTCAAGCGTCTCGACGGCCACGAGGTTTTCTTCCTCACCGGCACCGACGAGCACGGGCTCAAGATGCAGCAGACAGCTACCCGCGAGGGCATTGATGTCCGTGATCTCGCCACCCGCAACTCGGATAACTTCAAAGCCCTCGATGCGGTTCTGAACATTTCATACGACCGGTTTATCCGCACCACGGACGCCGATCACCATGAAGCCAGCAAGGCGATCTGGCAGAAGATGGTGGACGCGGGCGACATCTACCTGGATTCCTATTCCGGGTGGTACTCCGTGCGCGACGAAGCCTTCTACACCGAAGGCGAAACCACACTGCAAGACGACGGCAGCCGCATCTCCACCGAGACCGGCACTCCGGTCGAGTGGACAGAAGAGTCGACGTATTTCTTCAAGCTGTCCCAGTACCAGGATCGTCTGCTCGACCTGTACGAGTCGAACCCCGACTTCATCGCGCCATCCACGCGTCGCAACGAGATCGTCAGCTTCGTCAAGGGCGGCCTGAAAGACCTGTCGATCTCGCGCACCACCTTTGACTGGGGCGTCCCGGTTCCCGGCGATCCCGAGCACGTCATGTACGTGTGGGTGGATGCGCTCACTAACTACCTCACCGGCGTCGGCTACCCCGATACGTCCTGCGAAAAGTTTGAAAAGTTCTGGCCCGCGAACCTGCACATCATCGGCAAAGACATCACCCGTTTCCACACGGTGTACTGGCCCGCGTTCTTGATGTCCGCCGGAATCGAACTGCCGGATCGCGTGTTCGTCCACGGATTCTTGTACAACAAGGGCGAAAAGATGTCGAAGTCGGTCGGCAACGTCGTCGACCCCATCGCGATGGTCGAACAGTACGGTCTCGACGCGGTGCGCTTCTTCCTGCTCCGCGAAATTTCGTACGGCCAGGACGGCAGCTACAGCCACGAAGCGATCGTCACCCGCATGAACACCGACCTCGCGAACGAACTGGGCAACCTCGCGCAGCGTTCACTGTCGATGGTCGCGAAGAACTGCGACGGTCAGGTACCCACCCCCGGCGACTTCACCGCGGACGATGAAGCACTGCTCGCTCAGGCGGATGCCCTCCTGGAAACGGTGCGCGAACAGTTCAACGTCCAGGCACTGCACTTGGCGCTGGAAACGATCTGGTCGCTACTGGGCGAGACGAACCGGTACTTCTCCGCGCAAGAGCCGTGGGTGCTGCGCAAGACTGATCCCGCGCGCATGGCGACGGTGCTGTACGTGACGTTGGAAGTGGTTCGCATCGTCGGACTCTTGGTGCAGCCGGTCATGCCAGGTTCGGGCGCGAAGATCCTTGATCTCGTCGGCCAGCCCGAGGACGCACGCCAGTTTGACGCCATCGGAACCCGACTTGTTCCGCAGACGCCGCTGCCCGCGCCGACGGGCGTTTTCCCACGTTACGTCGAGGACGAGTAGTCCTAGACCGCGAACGGCGGCAAACTTGTCAGACCCTTCGGGCACACTGCCCGCATGACAATTAGAACGAGTGTTCGACATGTGCAGGGTGTGGCTCAGCAAGACGCAGTGAGGCAGGGTGGCATGTTCGACGGCGAGGTTGGTGACGCTGCCGTAGGCGTGGTCGAGGATGCACTGAGCGTCCTTGACGACATCTACGAACGCGGTTGGCAACCTGCCGATCTCATTCATGTTGCTCGCCGATCCGGCGACAATGACCACCACGATCTCACCGCGGCGTTGCTGCTGCATCATGCGCGCAGCAGCCGGGCGTACCAGCGGGCACCGCGTGACTGGGTGGGCCAGCTTCTCAGCATTGAGGAGCAACATCCGCGGGCTGCCCGCGGCGGCCCCGAGGATTCACCTCGAACGCTGGCTGCGCGCCTGCTGTTTGAGGATCCGTATCACTCGGTGGACGAGATTTCGGTACTCACTTTGGGGTGGCGCTGCGCGGGAAAGTGGCAGTTACTCGATGATCCACCGTCCCTGTGGCCGCAGCAGCGCATCGACGACGCAGATGACGGCGCGCAGGAGGCAGACCCGAAGGTACTGAAGAAAATTCGCGGTCTCCTCGCGAAAGCCGAGGCCACGAATTTCGCTGAGGAAGCCGAGATTTTCACCGCTAAAGCGCAAGAGTTGATGTCGCGCTATTCCATTGGCGCCGCGATGCTTGCTGGTGAGCGAGGTCGGTCGCGGACTGTGCGGGCGCGGCGCATGCACCTGGATAACCCGTATGTGCAGCAAAAGGTGATGCTGCTCGGTGAGATTGCGGTGGCTAATCGGGTGCGAGTGGTGTGGTCTGATGAGCTTGCGACCGCAACGGTGGTAGGTACACCTGTCGATTTGGATCAGGTTGATGTGTTGTTCACGTCGCTGCTGTTGCAGGCGACGCGCGCTATGCAACAGTCCGATTCCGGTTCCCGCAAGGGTGGGCGCACCACGTCGTTCCGGAAGGCATTTCTTACCGGATATGCCTCGCGGATCGGTCAGCGTTTGCGCGATGCTGATGCGCAGGCCACGTTGGCTGCTGCTGATGAAGCAAATATCAGTGTCGATGATTTGCTGCCCGTGCTTGCCGATACGTCCGCGGCTGTTGATACCGAGTTTGAACGCCTGTTCCCGGTGACTCGCACTAAACGCGCGTCCCGTTCGGTCGATGCCGAAGGCTGGTATGCCGGCCGCTCCGCCGCCGATGAGGCGCACCTGAGCGGCGGGTAAGTATCTGCATGTCCCAGCACTGGCAGGTCATTATTGGGCTCGATGTTTCCGCTGGCGATGCAGATCGCGTCGTCAGCGGAATCTTCGATTGGCTGCGTCAGCGCGGGATAATCGCCCCGGAGATGCGCTGGAAACCTAGCGGCGGATAGAACTCAACTACTTACGAGCAGCTAGAACAGCGTCGTAAAGCTCGCGCTTCGATACGCCCTCAGTGGCCACCAATGCACACGCATCTTTCAGACGGGTGCCGTCGGCAACCAGGCGCTCGACCTCATCGACAAGGTCCTCCGGCTTATCGGCCACCACCGTCGCGCCCTCAAGGACCACCGTGATTTCGCCGCGCGCACCCTCTACCGCCCACTGCGCAAGCTCAGCGAGAGACCCCCGACGCACCTCTTCATACGTCTTCGTCAACTCACGGCACACCGCCGCCCGGCGCTCCCCACCCAACTCGGCCACCGCATCCGCCAAACAATCCGCCAACCGATGCGGTGCCTCAAAAAACACCACCGCCCGCGGCTCACTACGCAACGTCCGCAACCAGGTGCGACGCTGACCACCCTTACGCGGCGGAAAACCATCAAAACAAAAACGCTCCACCGGCAAACCCGACAACGCCAACGCCGTCGTCACCGCAGATGGGCCAGGCAAACACGTCACCGCCAAACCCTCGGACACACACGCCGCGACCAACCGATAACCCGGATCACTGACCGACGGCATCCCCGCATCGGTCACCAACAACACCGTCTTGCCGCCAGCAACATCAGCAACCAACGACGGCAACCGCGACGTCTCCACCTGATCGTAAAAACTGACCACCTTGCCCGTGATCGTCACATCCAACGCCGCCGCAAGCGACCGGGTACGACGAGTGTCCTCAGCTGCCACAACATCCGCGTCAGCCAACGCTGATCGCAGCCGCGGCGACGCGTCATCGATGTTCCCCATAGGAGTTGCGGCGAGCACTAGACGACCAGTCATACCCCACAGCCTACGATTGCACCGTGACAACGCTGTCGGATGTGCGCCCCGGAACCCCCGGGACTGAGTCGTCGGTTGCCTCCCCGGCACCCCGAGTACCCGCACCCGACTTCGGGCCACTCGACCGGTTCCGCGGCTGGGTAGTCACCCTCGTCCTCACCGCCATCGCGGCCGTGACCCGTTTCGTCATGCTCAACTACCCCACCGACGCCGGAACCCCGGTGTTCGACGAAAAGCATTACGCGCCACAAGCATGGCAAGTACTGACCGGCGGCGGTATCGAAGACAACCCCGGTTACGGGCTCGTCGTCCACCCGCCCGTCGGAAAGCAAATGATCGCGATCGGCGAAGCGCTCTTCGGCTACAACGGCTGGGGATGGCGGTTCACTGCCGCCGTCGCCGGAACCGTGCTGGTACTGCTGGTCATTCGCATCGTGCGGCGCCTCAGCCGATCCACACTCATCGGCGCCATCGCCGGCATCCTTGTCATCGCCGACGGCGTACTTTTCGTGTCGTCCCGCCTGGGCATGCTCGATATTTTCCTGGCCCTGTTCGTGGTCGCCGCGTTCGGCTGCCTCATTGTTGACCGGGACCAGGTACGCGAACGCATGGCGCGCGTCCAGGCAGAAGGACGCATCGCTCTCAGCGAATACGGGCCCCGACTCGGTGTGCGTTGGTGGCGGTTCGGTGCCGGAGTCCTGCTCGGATTAGCGTGCGGGACAAAATGGTCCGGCATCTACTTCATTGTCTTCTTTGGCCTCATGAGCGTCGCCTTCGACGTCGCCGCCCGCCGCACCTACGGCGTCCCCCAACCGTGGCGAGGCACCGCACTCCGCGACATCGGCCCCGCGCTGTATGCCCTCGTCGTGATCCCGCTGCTGGTTTACCTCGGCACATATCGTGCCTGGTTTGCCAGCGAAATCGGTGTCGACCGAAACGCCGTCGGAAACCACATCGGCAGTGGCGGCGCCTGGTCGTTTCTGCCCGATGGGCTGCGTGCACTCTGGTACTACAGCGGCAACGTCCTCACCTTCCACTCCGGGCTAACCAACTCAGCAGGCAACGTCCACCCCTGGGAATCGAAGCCGTGGTCGTGGCCGATGGGCCTGCGGCCGATGCTCTACTACTACGCCGAAGGCGAGCAGGTCACCGGGTGCAGCGCTTCCAGCTGCGTCAAAGCGGTCATGCTGATCGGCACACCCGCCGTGTGGTGGCTGGCGTTGCCGATGCTTGCGTGGGCCCTGTGGCGCGCCATCATTGGCCGTGACTGGCGTTACGCCGCCGTCCTCGTCGGCTACGGCGCCGCGTTCCTGCCCTGGTTCCTCACCTTGGACCGACAGATGTACTTCTTCTACGCGGTCGCTCTCGCCCCGTTCCTGGCGATGGGTATGGCGCTCATGCTTGGCGATATCCTGGGCAAAGCGTCGGCGTCGAAAGAACGACGAACCACCGGTCTGCTCGCCGTGAGCCTGTATTTAGGGCTCGTGGTGGCAAACTTCGCGTGGCTGTGGCCCATCCTGACCGGGCTACCGATTAGCCCGGAGATGTGGCAACAACAGCTGTGGCTGCCCAGCTGGCGCTAGGACGCCCAGCAAGAGTTGAAGGTTACCGGGGAGCCTTGAGCGCGGCCCGGACGAGGCGCAGCACGTCGTCATTATTCATTCCCACCTCACGAAGCTCACGGACCAGGCGCGTCACCGCCGCCTCCGCACGGCTACGCGTGGGATCACCCGACTCCGCGATAAACGTCCCCTGTTTGCCGCGGGTGTCAATCACTCCAGCCTCAGCGAGCTCCCGGTACGCCTTCGCCACCGTATTGGGGGCGATACCGATATCCGCGGCCAGCGCCCGCACCGTCGGAATCTTGGTACCCGCGATCAGACGACCGTCACGTACCTGCTCGATGATCTGCAAGCGGTCCTGGTCGTACGGAGCGTGCGGCGAGCCCGGGTCAATCTGGATATCCATGAGCGCCCACCTTTCCTCAAACCCGCTGTCCTCGCAGGCACCGATTACAGCCAAACACGATGACACCGTCGCAGGCACCTCGCCACACCGCACGCCTGATTCGGGGCGTGCAGAATGGAACCATGACGAATGATGGGGCCGTGACGAACGCAGACACCACGATCTACCACAATCCGCGATGCGGAACCTCCCGCACAGCACTTGCTGCGCTCCGTGACGCGGGGATCGAACCTACCGTCGTCAAGTATCTGGAGACGCCGCCCTCGCGCACCGAATTGGCGAAGCTCCTCGAAGCTGCCGGCCTCGCACCCAGTGAAGCCATCCGCCGTAAAGAAGCTGTGTATCGCGAACTTGAGCTTGCCGACGCGACAGAAGACCAGCTCCTCGACGCCATGGCAGCCAACCCGATCCTGATTGAGCGGCCGATCGTCGTCACCGCCAAAGGCACAGTCCTTGCGCGTCCCGCTGAACGCGTCGCAGACGTTCTCTAAGCGTCCGTTCGCTGACCTAAAAAGGTCTAGCGGACCTGCAGTGAATCGCGGGCCACGGGGCACGACATGCACCGTGGCCCGCCTCGCCCCGTCCCCAATTCGGCGCCCGCGATGCTCAGGACCTCGATGCCCGACGCCTCCAGCCTGGCGTTCGTCTCGACGTTGCGTTCGTAAGCGACGACGACGCCCGGCGCTATCGCCAACGTGTTGTTACCGTCGTCCCACTGCTCGCGTTCGGCGGTGACGTGGTCGAGCCCGGTATCGATGACCCGCAGTTTTTCAATGCCCATTGCCTCGGCAGCTGCCTGTAGAAACGGCTCGCCACCACGGATTTTCACCGAGCCCGATTCCATACTGATGGTGTAGGCGATCAGTGAATCCTGTACCGCCGGATACATCACGACGGCGTCGGTATCGACCATCGTGCACACAGTGTCCAGGTGCATGGTTGCCCGCTGCTGGGTAATAGGGACCGCCAGCACGGTGTGCGCGAGACCGTCATCAAAGACACTGCGCGCCAATGCTTCTGCACCGGCAGGACTGGTTCGCTCCCCCACCCCTACGGCAATAATTCCGGGCGCCAACAACAAAACGTCACCGCCCTCAACCGGTGCGGTATGCGACTCGTAGGCGCGGCGCGTACCCCGAAACCGCGGATGGTGCGCATAAATCAGGTCGGTCAACGACGTCTCGCGCGCACGTGCACCCAACGCCAGCGACGTAATAGCCACGCGCGCACCAATCCACACCGAAGAGTCGCGGGTAAACAACAGATTCGGCAGAGGGTCGACGACAAAGTCGCTGCCATGATGCATCCGCCGCACCAGCGATGCCGCCGATGCCGCGATGGGCAGCTCGTCGAAAGTCATTCCAGCAGTGAGGATAAGCGACAGTTCCGCGGCGGGAAGTCGGCGCAAGTATCCGGCGAGGTCACCTGCCAAATCCAGCCCGAGCCGACGCGCGTCGACCGCGGCCGCGATGCCCTGAATGCGTGCGGCACCGCTTGATTCGAGTGCCTGGGTGAGCAGGTCGGAGAGAAGCAGCACCTCGACACCGCGGCTGCGCAGCAGGTCAGTAAACGCATCATGCTCGTCCTGCGCCCGCGCCAACCACGGCAAACCGTCGAAAAGTAGTTGGTCGTTGTTGCGGGGTGTCAGGCGCGCAAGCTCGGCACCGGGGCGATGCAACAGCACCGTCCGCAAAGTGCCGACCTCGGAGTCCACGCCACACGCGTTGACCGCGCCTGATCCCGCCGACCCTACTCCCGCGTCCGTCATGCACTAACGGTAGTTCTCGCGCCGGTTTCACTCATGCCGAAACGCACATGAGTTTGACCACGCGAACATCCTTCACCCGAATCGGGGCTACGGCGCCTCACTACGCGCGAGCGAGCCACTCCTCGATGCGGTCGCGGTCACGTACCAACATGTCCTCAACCATCTTCCGCATCATCGATTCGATCTGCCCGCCGATCAGGGGGATCTTCACCGTGATCGACCCACTGGCGCGCAACGTCGAACCTGTCGCAGACGGAACCAACTCCAAGGTGCCCTCGACAGTGAGGGGAACGCCCGACGCGGTGGCGTTGACGGTTCCGGTCGCGCTGTCGCCGCTCGGCGCCGCCCACACGTCGCGGCGCTCAGCAACGATGTCCCCGGACACCACGGGTCGAACAATGGCGGGGAGGCTGTCGGCAGTAATGGTGTCTCGCACGGTGATGGCGAAAGCTCCGGGAACTGCATCCAACTCGTAGTTGTCTGGCTTCTCCGCAAAGCGGTTGCGCCAGTACTCCGGGTCAGTGATGACCGCGTACGCAACCTCAACTGGGCAGGTGAGTTCTTGCTGAATTTCGAACGTCTTCGACATGCGAACAGCCTAGAAGGCAAACCGGTTCCGTGGGGAACCAGCCGTTCCGCCCGGACCCAGGCAGGAGCACTGGCACCGGATCTACAGGAACTTGCTGAACTGGTCGTTGGCCTTCTGCATCACGAACTCGTACGGCGGCGCGAACTTGCGAGCCCACCAGTACCCGAAGCGGATATCAGGCGAGGAGTAGACCATGTAGCGGTTCTTCTCGATCCCCTGCAGAATGCACGACGCCACCTTCTCCGGGCTCACCGCGCGCCGCTCAAACAGGCCGACCGCCTTCTGGATACGGGGGTCCTCGCGATCAACCCCAGCGATTTCC
This sequence comes from Rhodococcus sp. (in: high G+C Gram-positive bacteria), assembly GCA_012515885.1. Classification (GTDB taxonomy): domain Bacteria; phylum Actinomycetota; class Actinomycetes; order Mycobacteriales; family Mycobacteriaceae; genus Rhodococcus_F. Next base: position 2,925 of record JAAYXN010000451.1, on the reverse strand, counting down.
ACCGTGCCGACAAGCGGAGTTTTCACCGCGCCCGGCACCACCAGGGAGACCCCGATCCGGTGCCGCTTGAGGTCGAACCGCAGCACCTCGGACACACCGCGCAGACCGAACTTGCTCGCGCTATACGCCGCATGCCACGGCAACGCGAGCAAGCCAGCAGCCGATGACACGTTGACCAAATGACCGCCACGTCCAGCGCGCACCATCGGAGGCACAAAGTTTTCAATGATGTGGATCGGGCCCATCAGGTTGACGTCGACCATCGATTTCCAATGCCGATGCTCAAGGTTTTCCACCGTCCCCCACGCCGAGATCCCGGCAACATTCATGACGATGTCCATAGAACCGAACTCGTCGAAGATTGCGTCCGCGAACGCGGTGACAACGTCGTAGTCGGAGATATCGAGCGCCTGGGAGAAGCTGACGACGGCACCCAGCTTTTCTGCATCCCGCGCCGTGTCCGCGAGGCCCTGCGCGTTGATGTCCGTGAGGAAAAGGTCAGCACCTTCTCGCGCGGCTGCGAGAGCTGTTGCTCGGCCAATGCCGCTGCCCGCTCCCGTAATGAGGGTTTTCTTACCCTCTAGCGAGGCGATCGGGGACTTTCTTGACTTCAGCACCCTTGATACGAGACTCGGCTTCGCGACATAAGCGGACTGCGCTGCATTGACCATTCCGGATGTACCCTCCATGCGTTTCATGCCCTCCACGACCCCCGTACCCCTCTAGCCGTCAGCTTTAACGGCACCTCACCACCACAGCTCCCAGGTTTCCGCGTTTCGCACGCTGATGGCTTGGGGACCGCTGCCATTTCTGCCTCGCTCCATCTTCTGCCCGGCCTTCTTCTGCCGGAGTGTACGCACGCCAAGGTGCCCGCACCCTCAAGGTGATGCGCGCGTGTGGCCCCGGCGCTAGAGACGCTGCGTCATCTCAAGCGCTAGAGGCGCTGTGTCATCTCAAGCTGGTAGTCACGAATGGTCGATTCGATCCGCGTGGCGTCGTCGGTACGGCCGGATGTAGCCGCAGTATTGGCGCGCTCACGCAACGTTCGAATCGCCTTCTTCAACTCGGAATCGCTCATCCTGTGTTCCATATCACAATCATCACCCATAAATCAGGGCACGGCTAGAGCGGTGAGATAAACCGCCAATCTGGATCGCTCCAGGGCAAACGCGGCCAGTAGTTGCCGTGACAACTATTTAAAAAGTGTCAACAGCACCCTGACCAGCGAGTATACGCGGGAGCTATAGAAAGGCGGGAAATTCTTCCGCACATAGTTAACTTTGGGTGAATATCCAAGCCTCCGCAAGAGAGTTGCGCTCGATCACATGACGGTAAACTTCGTCAGCTTCGGTTCGCGAACAATCCGGTTTCAGTCCCATAATCCAACCGAAGAATCGAGCGTGTTCCTACGCGCATCGTTGCGGTTCAACAGATTTCCGTCACTTGCGCACCAACAGTAACTGGACAAGCGACCATTTCCAGCCGGTTCAGACTTGCCGTTACCATGGGTAACCAATCGCGTCGCAACGGCACTTGAGACGGGCACCACCAACGAGTTATTACTGGGTTATCCCGTGGTACTCTGTCGCGACAAACTGCTGAAGGCGTTGCTATTACGGCGACGAACTACAGGCGAACTAGAGAGGATTACGGCGGCTCACAATGGCAGATTTTGCAGAGCGGTTGAACAAACTCTTCGAAACTGTGCACCCCCCTGGGCGGAAACCGCATACCAATGCAGAAGTTGCTGCGGCACTGATCGCCGATGGGAATCAGATATCCAAGCCGTACATTTCTCAGTTGCGGTCCGGGCAGCGAACCAACCCGTCCGACGAAACGGTTGGCGCGTTCGCACGTTTTTTCAAGGTCAAGCCGGACTACTTCTTCAACGACATCTACGCGGCAAAGGTCGACCACGACCTGGAACTGCTTTCGCAGCTGCAAGGCTATGGTCTGCGCAAGCTGTCTAGCCGCGCGTTCGATTTGTCAGAAGAATCCCAAAACCTCTTGACTACGATGGCCGAGCGGCTGCGTGTTAGCGAAGGTCTTCCTGAAGTTCCACCAGACGCTTCCCGCTAGCAGCAGACACGCTAGCGAGGTAACGCTGATACGAATCAGCGAGCACCCCCACCCAGCGTTTCGTCGACATCCCTTCAGGCGCCCGAGCAAGGTCGGTACCCAACATGGGCGCCTGGAGGGGATCGGCGATCCACGGCATCAGGTAATCCGCGCGTTCTCGCGGGTCCTCCGGTAGATGCGACGCATCCTGCTCAAACATGCCGGCACCGGTCTGGATGTAGAGCGCATCCATCACATGTGCCACGACGTCGGACGCCGCCAAAATAGTGGTGGGAGCGCGCCCAGATTCGTCACGAACCTCAGGAAACCGGTCCACCAGAATCTGATGCAAAGCGCGAGTGCGACGCAGAAATAGGTGTGCACGCACCCACGTCTCAGCCAGCACCCAGATCGCACCGATCGCAATCAGCAGCGCAGCCAACGAGTGCGGGCGAATATCCGTCAGACCATTCATCGGCCGTGGACCAAAGGTGCCAAACACGCTCAGCACTTCCGTGATCACCACTGCCAGTGAGCCAAGCACGATCAGCAAGATCCCCCGGCCCAGTGGCGACCACTCGACGTAGCGCATTCCGGTCACGACGACCGTCGCGAACGCGACCAACTGGAACACCGTCGCCGGGGCATCGACACCACCGATCACCAGAACACCGCACAGCGCAGCCAGCGTGTAGCCGCAAGTAGTCACTACCCGCATGCGTGACCGAGCCACGATCGGCCACACCGACACAGCGCCGGACGCACTCGCTGCCGCTGCTGCAAGCCACGCAAGCTCGCTAGCGACGACAGCCGGGCGTGCAGAATCGGCCTGCGACGACAACCCTGCTAACGCATTCCATACTGGCG
>JAAYXN010000450.1 GCA_012515885.1 Rhodococcus sp. (in: high G+C Gram-positive bacteria) | reverse complement strand
TGACCCTGCAGGTACACGCGGTCGCTGTCGACGCGCAGCGGATGGTTGACGCGTAGACGCGCCTCACGCCACGTGTTCGACAGCAGATCCTCACCCGCCTGGTAGCGGATGTTCGAGGTGAACATTTCCGCTTGCCCGGTATCGAGGTAGTCGGCGTAGAAGTCGTCGACGCGGATGCACATGGGTGCGAGGTCGGTGCCGTCGATGACGTTGCCAGCGATGAAGGAGTCGAACACGGCCGGTGACGACGTGCAGAAACTCTCTTCACCGTTGGCGATGATGACGCGGTTGCCTTCGTAGCCGAAGAGTTTGCCGAGCGCGACCGCAACCAGCAGCCCCACCAGCGACAGGTGGAAAACGAGGTTGCCTGCTTCACGCAGATACCCCTTTTCCGCGGACACCGTGATCTCGCCGTCGCGGCTGCGCGCCCCGCCGGTGCGGGTTTCTACCCGCCACCCTTTCAGTCCGCCGCGGATCTGCTGGGCGATCGCCTCCGGGTCCTGACCGACGACGTCGAGGCTGCGGTGGTGCGGCAAACGAGCCAGGTTGCGGGGTGCCTGCACCGGGCGGGTACGCAGCGCCCGATAGTGCTCGATGCAACGCGGCACGATGCAGCCAACAAGGGACACGAACAGCAGCACATAGATCGCGGTAAACCAGAAACTGCCGAACACGTCGAACAGTTCCAGACGGTCCATCCACGGACCCAGCGTCGGCCGCGCAGCAATATATTCGTCGACCTTGCCGACATTGAGGTTGCGTTGCGGCAACAGCGCACCGGGGATCGCGGCCACTGCCAACAGGAACAGCAGCATCAGCGCGGTACGCATCGAGGTCAGTCCGCGCCACGTGTTGCGGATCGGCGCGAACACCCGCCCCAGCATGCTCTGCTTGGGCAGTGCGCTTTGAGCGTTGTCGTCGGTCATGTTGGTGTCCGTCATATCGGCAGGGTGACCTCCGAGATAAAGGCGTCACGGACCCAGCTCACGAACAGGTCCCAGGCGCCGGTGACGAGAGCAATACCCACCGCTACCAGCATGATTCCGCCGAAAATTTGTATAGAACGAGCGTTGCGTCGGAGCCAGCCGACTCCGCGCAATGCTTTCTCTGAACCGAACGCGAGGATCACGAACGGCAAACCCAAACCGAGGCAGTAGGCGACGATCAGTACGACGCCGCGGGCCGCTGTCGCGCCTTCGGTACCCGCAGCCAGCGAGATCACCCCGGCCAGTGTCGGGCCCAGGCACGGCGTCCATCCGAGCGCGAACACCGCACCCAGCAGCGGAGCGCCTGCGAGTGAGGTGATCGTTTTCGGTTCCATCCGGGTATCGCGTTGCAGCGCGGGCACCAGCCCGATGAACACCAGACCCATGATGATGGTGACGACGCCACCCACCCGCATCAGCACTTCACGGTTGATGGCCAGTACCGAGATCACCCCGAACACCGACGCGGTGGCCAGAACAAACACCACGGTGAACCCGGAAACGAACAGTGCTGCCGCGCCAGCGACCCGGTAGCGGCCACGCACCTTGGTGCGCGTCGCTGCCTCTTCCGCGGTCACCGATGGTGCGTCGGCGCCGACGATCCCCGCCAAATACGACAGGTAACCCGGCACCAGCGGCACCACACACGGCGACGCGAACGACACCAGTCCCGCGAGGAAGCAGACGCCGAGCGCCAAGAT
>JAAYXN010000449.1 GCA_012515885.1 Rhodococcus sp. (in: high G+C Gram-positive bacteria) | reverse complement strand
TGATGTAGTCCTCGTTGTTGACGAGATCCCAGAGGATCTCCGAGCCGCGGCGAGCAAGGGTGGCTTCCTCGACGACGGTGCCCTGCAGCTTGACGACCTGCTCGGCCGTGTAGTTGCGGGTGACGCCCTTCCAGCGGGGATTGGTGTCCCAGTCCTTCTGGATTTCTTCAGCGGTCCGCGGGGTGCCGGTGGTCGACATCAAAGCTCCACTCTCTAGATTCGAATCCGCTCCGGGTGTTCAGCAGTACGTGCGTACGACTTCACACCCTTCGCGTGCCGTTCGGATGTACTCCAAAACAATGACACAGCCGAAAAACGCCGTCTACCTGTTGCTAATGCCAATCTTGGCTAGTTTTCCATCAGGCATTGCAAAGTTTGCTAATCAATGGGAGTGCCAACAACTTGCCGATTCGGACAGTTTGGTTACCCACCGGTAGTCCCACCTCGCGTTTCCCTGCGCGACGCGCAGCCGGCACCCGGCACCGCACAGCCGCGCCCGCAGGTCACCGAAGGACGCCCACAGCGAAGCCGGTGTGGGACGATTCACACCCTTTTGCGCACCGGAACTGGGGTAACACCCGCCGCGAACCCGCGCTGCTTTCTGCAACCGGACGTAACATGTCCCGCGACGACCAGATCGGGGCTGGACCGTCACGCAACAGTGCCGCGCACTGCTCGTGTCTTGCCCATCCACACGAGCAAAGGAGTAGCGGTGCTCTCGCACACATCACGCGACATCATCGAGGCAACCCTGCCCGCCGTCGGCGCCAACATCGGCCTGATCTCGGAACGGTTCTACGAGCGCCTCTTCGCCGCCGTACCGCACATGTGCAGCGACCTGTTCAACCGCACCAACCAGCGCAACCGTGAACAACAGAAGGCGCTCGCCAGTTCCATCGCCGCGTTCGCACAGCTCCTGATCACCGAACAACCGGAGAACATCGACGCGATCATGGCCCGGATCGCCAACAAGCACGCGTCGATCGGCATCCAGGCCGGACACTACGAACTGATCCGATTCCACCTGTTCGCCGCGATCGGGGAAGTGCTCGGCGACGCCGTCACCCCGCCCGTCGCCGCCGCCTGGCATCAGGTCTACACGCTGATGGCGAACTCGCTCATCACCCAGGAAGCGGCCCTGTACGACTCGGCCGGCGTACCCCACGGCCACGTGTGGCGACTCGTCGTCGTCACCACCGTCGAATACGACGGACCGCAGGTCGCAACCTTCGCGCTGCGCTCCTATGACGACAGCCCGCTCCCCGATTTCCTTCCCGGACAATATATTTCGATCTGCGTTCGCCTTCCCGACGGAAGCCGCCAGATCCGGCAGTACACGCTCGCACGCGGCAGGCAACCCGGCGAATGGTCGGTCACGATCAAACGCGCCCGCGGCGGGCTGGTCTCCCCCTTCCTCGTCGATGCGGTACGCGTCGGCACCGAGCTGATCGTCTCGCACCCGTTCGGCAGTCTCCACGTCGCAGGCGGCACCGGCCCGCTGGCACTGATCTCGGCAGGCATCGGCATCACCAGCACCCTGACCACCCTGCAGAACCTCGCCGAATCCGACCCGCTGCGGCGGGTCGTCGCACTGCACGTCGACCACTCCCCCTACGACCACGCCCGCCGGACCGACATCGCCGAACTCGTCTCGAAACTGCCGAACACCCTCATGAAGGTGCGCTACAACGACTTCGAGGACTATCACCTGATCGACCGGTCCCCCGTCGACGGCTTCGACATCCCGTCCGGCGCCGCCATCTACCTCTACGGCCCGGTCGCGTTCATGCGCGCGGTGCGCGAGGACCTCGTCGGACGCGGAATTCCGCAGGACACCATCCACTACGAGGTGTTCGCGCCGGGAGCGTGGCTCGGCATCGACGAACCCGTCGCCGCCGTCACCACCCGCTACGATTAACACCTTGCGAACGCTTCGTTGCAAAGCCCTCCAAGGGGTCGTACGCTGGGCGAATGGCCAAGACCTTCGTGGGAGCGCGACTGCGCCAGCTGCGCACCGAACGCGGACTGAGCCAAGCTGCGCTCGCGAAGACACTCGAGATCTCCGCCAGCTACCTCAACCAGATCGAACACGACGTCCGGCCCCTCACCGTCCCCGTGCTGCTGCGGATCAGTGAGGTCTTCGGCGTCGACACCACCTTCTTCTCCTCCCAGGACGA
>JAAYXN010000448.1 GCA_012515885.1 Rhodococcus sp. (in: high G+C Gram-positive bacteria) | reverse complement strand
GGATTCGATGGTCCGCGTCAACCAGACTGTGGCGAGTCTTGACGACGGCAATCGCGAGCAGTTCATGGCAGTGCTCGACACGGTGATCGAGCAGGTGCGGTCATGAGAACCGGTGCAACGGTGCTGCTCGGTGCTGCGCTCGGGCTGACAACCTTGGTGGGCTGTGCCGACCACAAGACAGTGGACGTCTCCACCACGGTGGGACACTCCTTGGCCGACGCCTACGTGATGTTGGGGTATCCGGGCGAACTCCCCGTCGATCGGTACCGTCTCTTGCTTACACCACTCGAAGACGTGCCGGGGAAAACAGGACCGACGAACACTCGAGACGACCCTGCAACACTTGTGGTGCTCGCGACCTGCATCATCGACTCTTCCGAGCCGTACATCACCTCGCCCCCAGATCCCAACGGACCGTCCGCGATCGCACTCGGCCTCGCGCCCATCGAATTGGCAACCCCTGCCGTGCGTGAACGGGCGAAGCGTGGGGAGTTTCAAGAGGACCTGGTCGGGGGACTGAATTGCCGCGAGGACGGCAGTATGACGGCTACCTACAGGTGACCTTGCCCGACTGGGACTGTGACGATCTTCGTCGGTCAGCTCGTCAGTCGTCGGCCCAGCCGGAGGCACCAGATCAGAATCGACCTTGCCGATCTGCTTCGCCCCGCGGACGCAGCCCAAGCCTCGACGTACAACCTAAGTTAGGGCACACGGGTCTAGAATGCATTTGGTGACAAAAGGATTCGATCAAGAACAGGGTGGGACTACATGAGGAAACTGACCGTGTCGATGATCGCTGCATGCGCAGCGATCAGTTTGACCGTCGCAGGCTGCGGCAGCGAGGACGCAACGCCGGCTCAGGAAACCACGACGACGGTGTCGTCGCCGGTCGAAGCCAGTGCGGGGGAAGAAGCATCGACCGAGACAGCAGTACCATCGCAACCTGGTGTGACGGCACCTACCCAGGGTGGTGTGACGACCAACCCCGACGAGATCGGCGGCATTCAAGAGGTCTCCGGTGAAGGATTCGCAGCGAGGATCCAGGTCCTCAACGAGCCGAAGATGCACACCGGTCACACGCTCACATTCCCTGTCGTCATCGACGTGGATTCGGGAAGCATGAACGCAGACCCGTCGTACTGGGAGGTGCGCACACTGAGCGGCCGAACCATAGAGGGAAGCCACGATTCTGGCATTCCCATCGTTATCGCGTCGGGCCCGATAGATGGACATGTTGAAGGACTCGTAACCTTCTTCGGCGCCGACGCAACAGAGTCGATCGTCGAGGTCGCCCTCTATTCTGATGGCTCCAAGTCCCAGGAACCGATCGCTCGGTGGACGTTGCCGACCCCTGTTGCTGTGGCTGACATTGCCGCACTAGGCGAGTAACTGACTGACGCACCGCTCCGGCGCCTGCGTGGCCCGAGCAACGTACGGCGCTCGGGCCACTTTCGTCTGCGCCATCCCTATCGCCTGGATGTGTCCGATCCTGAAAATGTTTGTGCGGCCCGGGGAACTTTCGGCTCTGTTGGTGCATCCAACTCTATGTAAGCGCATGAACGGCGAGGCCATACGGTTTCGCCGGCCGCCCCGTCACAACAGAGAAGGGTCGATCATGATGAAGAACGTTGCACGAACCGTGATGCTCACCGCAGTCGCTGGCGGGGTTGCGCTCGGCGCCTCGGGTATCGCCAACGCGGGTGTCATCTCCGGACCGATGTCGTACGACGCCTGCTCCTCGAAGATCGCTGTCTGGAACGCGAACGGGACCACTGCACAGCCCGGTACCACCAACGAAGGTCCCGGCGACAACTTTTACACCTGCCAGTCCGCCGGCAACGGCCAGTACCAGGTATTCCACACCGCCCGCTGACCACGGGCGCGGCAAGAAGCGGCAAATCCCTTCTCGCCGAAGAAGTACGGCCCGAACACCATGTGGTGTTCGGGCCGTACTCATATCCAGATCAGACCAGGTCTGGCCTTCACGTGTTCAGTGGGGGAGAGAGTCATGTCCGATGTGAACCATCACTCCACCTTCGTCAAACAGAAGACGCGGGGCGGAATG
>JAAYXN010000447.1 GCA_012515885.1 Rhodococcus sp. (in: high G+C Gram-positive bacteria) | reverse complement strand
TCCGGCCACCGGCACGTATTTGGGGCCCGACGGACGGATCTACACCCAGAACAACCTGGCTCACAGCGCCAACGGTCGCCAAACATGGCAGACGATGCTGTATCCGTCGCAAGCGGGTCGCTGAGCGGAGCTGTCGCCGCTGCTGCGCTGCCGGTCGGCCGGCAGCCCTTCTCGCCTCGATCACCTCGCACCGACGGCTTCGCCGTCGGCTGGAAACGAACGGTCGGAGTTAGAGTCTGACAGTTGACGTCTAATGGCGGGTGTGGCTATTGTCGGACATGTGCATTTCGGTCGGTTAGCCGGTGTGTCTGCTCGGACGGGCTTACACGTGTTGAGTGGTCCGCGCCGTGATGGCCAGTTCGCCGAACAAGCGCGCCTGCAGGGTGATTCGGTGCCGTGCAGCTCGCTACCAACGCCGATAGTGAGGACGCGCATTCGCTGTCCACGACGGTGTGACCACCGCAAAGGAGAAACTGCATGACCACTCAGGATGCGACCAGCTCGCTCTTTCAGCAGACGCCTGGTGAGCCTTTCGCGTACCTCGACGACCTTCGAAGCAACTGTCCGGTCTCCTGGGATCCCATGTTGCGCGGCTACCTGGTGACAAGGTTCGACGATGTGTACACCGTCATGTTCAACAACGCGCGCTTCCGCCTGCAGGCCCGTCCCGAGGAGCAGTATCAAGAACATCAGCCCAAGGACCGGGTGCGGACCTTCAACCAGCTACTGAGCCTCAAGAACATTCAGCCCCGCCTTCAGTCGGTCGTGCAGTCCGAGATCGACCTGCTGATCGACGCGAAGCTGCCCACCGGGCACATGGAGGTATACGCCGACTTCGCCGAGAAGTTGCCCGCGCATATCATCGGCACACTATTCGGTCTGGAACGAACCGACTTCCCGTTGCTTCTGTCGTACCGACACGCTCGGCACGCATTGTTCAACTCGCCTCCCGATGCCGAGGACGTTGCGCGCAGGGCGCGCGAAGAACAGCAGAAGATGGAGGCGCGGATGGTGGAGGTCATCGCCGATCACCGGGCCAACCCAGCGGACGACCTGCTCACCCTGCTGATCGGAATGACCGAAGACGGCGCCCCGCTGACCGACGAGCAGATCGTCACGATCGTCGCGCGTGACCTGCTCATGGCGGGAAGCGAAACCGTCACCAACAGTATCTGCAACGCGATCTATCGGTTGCTCACGATTCCGGGCATGTACGACAAGTTGGTAGCCGACCCGTCGCTCATTCCGGCATTCGTCGAAGAGTCACTGCGATTCGACCCGCCCGTGCAGATCTTCTGGCGGGCAACCGAAGAGGACGTCGAAATCTCAGGCTGCCCCATTGCGAAGGACACCCAGCTCTATACCTCGATCGCAGGCGCCAACCGCGACCCGGACGTGTTCTCAGAGCCCAAGGACTTCGACATCAGCCGTCCCAAGGGTAAGCACATCACCTTCAGCGTGGGCCTGCACAAGTGCCCAGGGCATTTCCTCGCCCGGTATGAGATGGAGATGTCAATCGCCTCGATGCTGAGCCGAATGCCCAATCTGCGGATCAACCCGGAAGCCGAAAAGCCCCAGTACGTCGGTGTCGCGCTGCGGAACTGGGGTCCGATCCATCTGCTCTTCGATGCTGCGCCCAAGGCCGGCTGAGCCCGGCGGTTTCCACGTCGGGGCCGGACAGATGGCGAAAAACAAAGCGCTGTCCGGCATCCGGTATCACCTGCGCGGCAACATCTGTGCAGATCGTTCACGAAAGGGACTTTGATCAGATGGATCTCTGCAACGCCCATGCCTTCATCATCGGGGGGTCAACCGGCGTCGGGGCGGCACTGACCCGTGCGTTGGTGGCCGAGGGGGCGAAAGTCACCGTGCTGGCCTTGGCAGGACCCGAGCTCGAGGACGTCGGTCGCGAGACCGGGGCGGCGACCATCGCGGCCGATCTGTCGAACCTCGACGAGCTCGATGGGATGGTCGCCCGGGCAGAGGCAATCAACGGTCCAGTCGACATACTCGTGTGCATGGCCGCGATCTGCCCGTCCGGACCGTTCCAGGAGTACACCACCGAGCAGATCCGAAAGACAGTGACGGTCAACATGATCGCTCATATGGAACTGGTTCGGCAGGTGCTACCGAGCATGATCTCGCGGCGTACGGGAACCATCACGACCACCGGTTCACTGTCCAGTGAGATATCGATGATCCACCTCGGCTGTTATATACCGTCCAAGGCCGGATTGAGCAGGTTCGCGTTCGACCTGCAAAGCGAAGTCCAGGATTACGGCATCAGGGTTTTCACCTTTGCTCTCGGCTCGGTCAAGGGCACCCCGCTGGCTTCCAAGGCCGCCGAAGATCAGGTCGTCGGCTTCATCGAGGCACGCGCAGGGGGGATCGGCGTCCTCACTCCTGAGGCTGTGGCCAAGCGGATGGTCGACGTGCTCAGGAGCAACCGGAAGCGGGGCATGGTGGCCATTCCGGGGCTCGCTCAACCATTGCTCGAGTTCAAGGCATTGCCGGACCGTCTGCTCGATCCGCTGATGGGC
>JAAYXN010000446.1 GCA_012515885.1 Rhodococcus sp. (in: high G+C Gram-positive bacteria) | reverse complement strand
GGGAACCAGTTCCCGTCGGTGTGCGTCCAATACAGTGTCCCGTACGCGCAGGTACCACTGCGGCACGACCCGGTTGAGGGGGATGACGATGGAAAATCTTGAGGCCAATACCGCGAGCATCGCGGCATTCGGCGCAACTACAGCGTCCATGGCTGCCGAACTACAGGCTGCTGCCGTCACTGCGGCCGCGTCCAGCCCGGCGATGCTTGCGCCCGTGTTTGGGATTATCGGCGGCGACTTCCTTGCGGCCTTTACTGCGGTGCACACCGCGCACCTAGCTTCTATCGAAAAGCTCTCCGGTGTTCTCACTGGAATCAGCTCCGCAACGGTTGCCGCCGGGGCCGCATACAGCAGCTCCGACGAAAGCAATGCTGCTGCTCTGAACTCCGCAGGATCAGGGGTTGTCTGATGATTCCTATTGACCTTCTCGCCCGCCCGATCACCGATCTCATCGGCATCTTCGGATCCGGTGTGACTCCCAGCGGCGGACCATCGGATGCACTCCGCACAGCGTCGTCCACCCTGGAAATGGTCCACTCCACAGGACGCTCCGGAATCGCCGGCATCTACGGCGAGTGGAGCGGTACTGGCGGAACCGCCGCGATCGTAAAGACCGAAGAAGCCCAGCGATCCACCAACCGCATTTCCGACCGCGGCAACGAAATCGCAGCCGTCGTCGACGAAGCAGCTGAGATCGTCAACAAGGGCATGCGCGAGCTGGAAGGAATCCTGCAGTCCTTCCTGTCCTTCGCAGCGTCCGCCGCACCGGTTCTCTTTAGCCCCGCCGGTATCGCCATGCTCATCTCCTCAGCCCTAGAACACCTCAACCAGGCCACGGCAGTTGTCACCCGCGTCCGCGCCGAACTTGAACAACACACGGCGAAAATGGCCGGGCTCAACCCCGAAGACACCCCGGAAAAGCCTTCAGGTGGCGCACCGGCATCGACCGCCGCCGCATCAGCGACCTCGGCCGCATCGGCGGGGCAAGCAACCGCAACCAAGGCAGCATCAGCCGTGGCTTCCAACGCCAGCGGCCTGGCTTCGAGCCTGTTTAGCCCCTCCTCCATTTCGGGTGGTTCACGCGGCAGCGATTCAACTGGCGCCACCAACGCCTCACGCTCGCAGCAGACAGGAAAGTCGACCGGCGAGGGCGTCGAAATCGTGTTGCCCGACGGCTCCACCACTGTCGCACCCAACCAGGCCGCCGCTGACGCCGTCCGCAATGCACTCACCCAGCAGGGCGTCCCTTACGTATGGGGCGGCACCTCACCGGGACAGGGGCTCGATTGCAGTGGCCTAACCCAGTGGGCGTACGGGGAAGCCGGAGTGGGTATTCCCCGTTTGGCGCAGGAACAGAACGTCGGCACCTCCATCGCTGCTGGTGATGTCATGGCCGGCGACCTCTTGGTGTGGGACGGTCATGTCGCTATGGCATTGGGCAACGGTCAACTTGTTGAAGCCGGTGACCCGGTACAGGTTGGCCCCATGCGGACCACCAATAGCGGCATGGCATTCATGGGCTACTACCGTCCTACCGAGTAGTCCCTACTCTCATTCCTACCGAGTAGTCCCTACTCTCATTCCTACCGAGTAGTCCCTACTCCCAATTACTGAACCCCGCAGCGTTACCAAAACCCCGCTAGTAGCGAGAGAAGCACTCAAGAAATGACTGGAAGCATGTTTCCCGCATCGCCACCACCGCAGCCGGACGGCACCGCCGCCGCGGCGACAGCCAACCGATCCGGGACGATCACCGTCCGCACCACCGAGTACGGACTGCCCATCGGTCTTCTAATCGAGCAGCGCGAACTGCGCTACGGCGGGCAACGTCTCGCCGACGAAATCTTGAAGCTGTGCCAGCGGTCCGCCATGGAAGCGGGCGCTCGGCGCCGCGAACAACTGGCCGAAAGTGGCGTACCGAAAGCGGTTCTCGACGGACTCGGTCTGCCGACCCGCGCTGAAGTCGCCGACGCCCAGTACGCCTGGGATGAAGAAGAAGCTGGACCAACCAGCTGGATGAGGCCCGTATGAGCAACGAACACGAACTCAATGCAATCGTCAACGGCGTGATGGACAAGGTTGGCCTCGTCGAGGACATCCAAGGCGCCATCGCACGTATCCGCGCGCGGGCAACCGACGACGATGACATCGTCACCGCCGAAGTGGACGGCATGGGCACGTTGACGGGCTTGTGGATCGACGATTCGATCGCAAACTCTGATGCCCGGACAGTCTCGGCGCTGATCATCGCCACCGCCAACCAGGCATCGTTGAACGCCACCACGCAGCGCGCAGCGCTACTTTCCCAGTTGCAGGAGGGGCTAGAAAAGCCCTGACCGGCAACTTCCGTCCCGGCTATAACTTTCGTCTCAGTGTCGATAGGCTTTCGTTCATGGCTGGAGACATCGTCCCGATCGAGCTCGGACTCACCGACGGCGACCTGTTCACTTTGTGGGCGCCGCGGTGGCGTGAAGGCGACGACGAGTGGGAGGCCTTCCTCGGGCATGAGGAAGACCTCTACGCGTTTGCCTCGGTAGCGGAACTCGCCGCGTTTGTGCGGGTCAACACCGACAACGATCTAGTCGACCATCCCGCGTGGGCGACGATCGTCAAGCTCTCCGCCGTCGAACTGGAACCCGATGAGACGTTCCAGTTCGACCTCATCGGTGTGCCGGAGATCGCTGCTGGCGATCCGGAAAGCCTCGTCATCAGTGAGTTGGAGTCGACGCTCGCGATGGTGCGCAACATCGGCGAGGTGTGCGAGCTGGACGCCGTCATCGACTTCTTCGATAAGAACCCGGTACTTGACGCCCTCGCTTCGGGCGAAGAAGCATTTGTTGGCCGTCCAGGTGAAGAGCTGTGGGATCAGATCGGCACCGTCATCGCTGAGGGTTGGGATGATGTCCTCGACGCTGTTGATGATGTGGTCAGCTCCCCGAAGGTGGATGCTGACGCGCTTGCTGTCGCGGAAGCAGAAATCGTTGCCGCGGACGAGAACACCGTCGAGGTCGACGATGCGACCGACGCGGATGACGACGACGAGTTCGTGCCGCTGCATCTCGGCAGCGATGACGATGAGATCGATGATTCGTTTTGGACGGAGGTGGGGGTTGACCCCATCAAGATCGTGACGTCGCGCGGCACGTTCTTTACTCTGCGCTGCTATCTCGGTGACGACGCGATCTTCCTCGGTCGCGCCCCCGCGATCACCGTGTTCACGTCGGAGCGGGCCCTAGCCAGGTACCTCGCCGATAACCATGAGCATGATTTGGCGAAGTTCAGCACGTACGAGCAGATTCAGATCGCCGCTGTCGACGGCTCGCTGGATGTGGAAGTCACTGACGAGAACGTCTATGTGCTGACTGGTTTGGCGGACGATTTGGCGGACGGTCCCACTGCTGTTGATCCGGATCAGCTGGATCTGGCGGTTGAGGTGTTCTCAGATGCCGCTGACTATGCTGGTGAGGACATTGTGGAGACAGCGCTTGCGCCGTCCACTCCCCTGGGCTGGTATGTGTCGTTTTTGCTGGAGCCGGACCCAACCCGTCTTGCCCCCAATCCGCCGTATGACGCGGAAGCCGAGTCTTGGCGCGAGTTGGAACGCGATTTCGAAGCCCGCCTCGTTGAGGGCGAGTGAGTTGGCCGGTCACCCGATCAAAACGGCATAGCCGGGTTTGATGATGTCGTCGATGATCGCGAGACGTTCATCGAACGGTAGGAACGCTGACTTCATCGCGTTGATGGTGAAACGCTCCAGGTCAGACCAGCCATAGCCGAACGTTTCCGCCAGGCGATGCATCTCCAGACTCATCGACGTATCGCCCATCAACCGGTTATCGGTATTGACCGTCACCCGGAACTTCAAACGAGCCAGCAAATCAAACGGATGCTGCTCCAACGTCGCCACCGCACCGGTCTGCACATTCGAACTCGGGCATAGCTCCAACGGAATCCGCTTATCCCGCACATAGTTCGCCAACAAACCCAGATGGGCCGCGCCGTCCGCATCGACATCAATGTCGTCCGCGATCCGCACCCCATGCCCCAACCGGTCCGTGCCACAAAACGCGATCGCCTCATGAATCGACGGCAACCCGAACGCCTCACCCGCATGAATGGTGAAGTGCGCATTCTCATCCCGCATGTACTCGAACGCATCGAGGTGCCGACTCGGCGGATTGCCAGCCTCCGCACCCGCAATATCGAAGCCGACAACACCGCGGTCGCGAAAACGCACCGTTAGCTCCGCGATCTCACGCGAACGTGCAGCATGACGCATCGCCGTCAACAACACACCCACCCGGATCGTCCGGCCCCGTTCGCGGGCCTCCTGTTCGCCGCTGCGCACACCCTCCAGGACATGCTCAACAACCTGATCCAGATCGAGTCCGCCCTCCAAATGCTGTTCGGGAGCGAAGCGCACCTCGGCATAGACGACGCCGTCGTCCGCCAAATCGAGAACGCATTCACGCGCCACACGTTCTAACGCCGCAGGCGTTTGCATCACCGCGACCGTGTGCGCAAACGTCTCCAAATAACGCTCTAGCGAACCGCTATCAGCAGCGGTTCGGAACCACTGCCCCAATTCCACCGCGTCGCCGCCGGGTAGATCGCGGTAGCCGCTATCGTCCGCAAGTTCGAGGATCGTGGACGGACGCAGTCCGCCATCAAGATGGTCATGCAGCAGCGCTTTAGGGGCCTGCCGCAGTTCTGTCAGGCTGGGGGTGACGGCGGGGGCCGTGTTCGCTGGACCTGTCATGAAGCGACGGTAACCCCGCGGTCAGCCGATCCGCTCGATCACCACGTCCTGTCGCGGCGAAACAGCTTCTAACGATCCGGTGAACGCACGCTCTACCGCCGCCCGTGCGGCAGGCAGCTTGTCAGGGGTATCGGTGTGGAGTGTGGCCAGTGGGGTGCCGATGCTGACGTGCTCACCCACTCCGACGTGCCATTCGACACCGGCACCCGCCTGCACAGCTTCACCTTGGCGTGCGCGTCCAGCGCCGAGGCGCCACGCCGCGATACCCACCTCGTACGCGTCGATGTCGGTAATAACGCCATCAAACTCGGCGAGCACCACATCGGTATGCCGAGCGACCGGTAGCGGGCCCAGCGGATCGCCGCCCTGCGCGGCAATCATCGCGCGCCACCGGTCCATCGCCGACCCGTCCCGCAAGCGGTCCGCAGGATCGACACCGTCGATTCCCGCTGCCGTCAGCATCTCGCGCGCCAGCGTCACCGTCAGTTCGACAACATCAGACGGGCCACCTCCAGCCAGGACGTCGATTGCTTCACGCACTTCAAGCGCGTTTCCAGCGGTCCGGCCCAGCGGGGCGTCCATGGCTGTCAGCAGCGCAACCGTGCGCACACCCGCATCGGCGCCTAACTCGACCATGGTGCGAGCGAGTTCGCGGGCCGAGGCGAGGTCCTTCATGAACGCACCGCGGCCCACTTTGACGTCGAGAACCAGTGCGTCGGTGCCTTCCGCGATCTTTTTGCTCATGATCGAGCTGGCGATGAGCGGTATGGATTCGACGGTGCCGGTGACGTCTCGCAGGGCATACAGTTTCCGATCTGCGGGAGCCAGGTCCGGGCCAGCGGCACACACAACGGCCCCCACCTGCGGGTTGGACAGAATGTTGGCGATTTCTTCGCCTGAGAGGTCCGCGCGCCACCCGGGTATCGCCTCAAGTTTGTCGAGGGTGCCGCCGGTGTGGCCGAGGCCGCGACCGGAAAGCTGCGGCACGGCCGCTCCGCATGCGGCGACAAGCGGGGCCAGCGGCAGGGTGATTTTGTCGCCCACCCCGCCAGTGGAGTGCTTGTCGACCGTGGGGCGGCCGAGCCAACTGAAGTCCATCCGTGAACCCGACTGGGTCATTGCGGCAGTCCAGCGGGCAACTTCCGCGCTCGACATTCCCTGGAAATAGATGGCCATCGCCAGCGCCGCCATCTGCTCATCAGCAACAATTCCGTGGGTAAAGGCCTCGATGACCCAGTCGATCTCGCTGCCGGACAGCTCCTGGCCGCTACGTTTTGCCGTAATAATCGACACTGCATCATGCATGGCGAAGCCCTTCTGCCTGGTCGGGGCCAAAAGCGTCGGGAAGTAGCTGCCGTAGTGTCCGGGGCTCATCAGGGTGGTCGATCAGGAGCGTGGCACCACCGTGTTCAAGAAGAACCTGGCGGCAGCGGCCGCAGGGCATGAGAACGGCTCCATTACCGTCACAACAAGAGAGTGCAACAAGTCGGCCGCCACCGGAAGAAACAAAGTTACCGACGAGTACGCATTCGGCACATTGGCTCAAACCGTATGAGACATTTTCCACATTGCATCCGCTCACAATTCGACCATCGTCGGTGAGAGCTGCAGCACCTACTGGGTATCCCGAATAGGGTGCGTAGGCGTACGCCATTGCATCAGCTGCGTTGCGGCGCAACACTTTCCAGTCAATCGACACCATAGTTCCCCATCCTGCCATGACCTATGAACTAGTTCAGATACCGACCTTTTACCCTCTTCACCAGGTTGGAAAGGCAAACCTAACTACGGCCTAATCGTGATGTACGAATCGACAACCGAATTAGTTCCCACCATTCGGATGGGTTTAGAGTTCAGATAAGTCGGTTCAGGATCACGTCGGGTCCCAGCCTAAGTATGTGTGAACACCTACTAGGGGGCTGTGCAGGCGCGACGCGTCCACCAAAGACGTTGGAGGCACAGCACTCGATGACTAGCACGACTGAAGCCGCTCCACCGAAGGAGCGCACACGGTCGCTCTACCGGGGCGATCCAGGCATGTGGTCCTGGGTCCTGCACCGGATCACAGGCGTATTGACGTTCTTCTTCCTCTTCGTGCACGTCCTGGACACGGCACTGGTCCGCGTCAATCCTGACACGTACGACCAGGTTATTGAGACCTACAAGACCCCGCTCGTCGGCCTGATGGAGATCGCCCTGCTCGGCGCGGTGCTCTACCACGCCCTCAACGGCATCCGGGTCATGCTGGTCGACTTCTGGTCCAAGGGCCCCCAGTACCAGCGCCTCATGCTCTGGATCATCCTCGGACTCTGGTTCGCACTCATGATCCCGGGCGCAGGCCGCATCTTCTACAACATGTTTGCGGGGCACTGATGACTAAAGAAGCAAAGATCCTCGAAAAGAGCCACGATCGCCCCGCCGCGATCGACAACCCGCGCACGCCGCGGATGCGCTCACGCAGCAACTTCGAGCTCTACGCGTGGCTGTTCATGCGCTTTTCCGGCCTGGCGCTCGTCGTCCTGGTCCTGGGCCACCTGTTCATCATGCTGATGCTCGATGACGGCGTGCACCGCATCAACTTCGCATTCGTTGCTGGCCGTTGGGCCAGCCCGTTCTGGCAGATCTGGGATCTGTCGATGCTCTGGCTCGCCCAGCTGCACGGTGGAAACGGACTGCGGACCGTCATTGCGGACTACTCACGCAAGGACTCCACCCGGTTCTGGCTGAACGTACTGCTCGTCGTCTCCATGATCCTGGTCATGGTCACCGGCACGTACGTCATCTTCACCTTCGACCCCAACATCACGGCGAGCTAGGGGAGCACAGACTTCATGCAGGAACATCGTTATGACGTGGTCATCGTGGGCGCCGGTGGCGCTGGCATGCGCGCCGCAATCGAGGCTGGTCCTCGGGCACGCACCGCGGTTCTGACCAAGCTCTACCCCACTCGCAGCCACACCGGCGCGGCTCAGGGCGGCATGTGTGCCGCGCTGGCAAACGTGGAGGAAGACAACTGGGAGTGGCACACCTTAGACACCGTCAAGGGCGGCGACTACCTCGCTGACCAGGACGCCGTCGAGATCATGGCCAAGGAAGCTATCGACGCGGTCCTCGATCTGGAAAAGATGGGCCTGCCGTTCAACCGCACCCCTGAAGGCAAGATCGACCAGCGTCGCTTCGGTGGCCACACCCGTGACCACGGCAAAGCTCCGGTTCGCCGCGCGTGTTACGCCGCCGACCGCACCGGACACATGATCCTCCAGACGCTGTACCAAAACTGCGTCAAGCACGACGTTGAGTTCTTCAACGAGTTCTACGCTCTCGACATCGCTATCAGCGAGACCGACGAGGGCCCGGTTGCTACCGGCGTCATCGCCTACGAGCTCGCGACCGGCGAAATCCATGTCTTCCACGCCAAGTCCATCGTGTTCGCCACCGGCGGCTCCGGACGCATGTACAAGACGACGTCTAACGCTCACACCCTCACCGGTGACGGCATGGGCATCATCTTCCGCAAGGGCCTGCCCCTTGAGGACATGGAGTTCCACCAGTTCCACCCGACAGGCCTCGCTGGCCTCGGCATCCTGATCTCGGAAGCTGTCCGCGGTGAGGGCGGCATCCTTCGTAACGTGGACGGCGAACGCTTCATGGAGCGCTACGCCCCCACCATTAAGGACCTCGCGCCGCGTGACATCGTCGCCCGCTCGATGGTTCTTGAGGTACTTGAAGGCCGCGGCGCTGGCCCCAACAAGGACTACGTCCTCATCGACGTCACGCACATCCCCGAGGAAGTCCTCGACGAGAAGCTCCCCGACATCATGGAGTTCTCCCGCACCTACCTCGGTGTGGACCCGGTCAAGGAGCCGGTACCGGTCTACCCGACGTGCCACTACGTCATGGGCGGCATCCCCACCAAGATCAACGGTGAGGTTCTGCGCAACAACGACGAGGTCGTCAAGGGTCTGTACGCCGCCGGCGAGTGCGCCTGCGGGTCCGTGCACGGCGCCAACCGACTCGGCACCAACTCGCTGCTCGACATCAACGTCTTCGGTCGTCGCGCCGGCATCGCCGCCGCGAAGTACGCGAATGAGACGTCGTTCGTCGACATGCCCGAGACCCCCG
>JAAYXN010000028.1 GCA_012515885.1 Rhodococcus sp. (in: high G+C Gram-positive bacteria) | reverse complement strand
TGACGTGATCGGCGGGTGACACCCTTCGCACCCACACCTCACAGGCCCCGTGAACCCCGGTGAATCTGGTCACTCTGACGGCGCAGAACCGTCCTGTTGGTTCGCCCACCACTGTCGAAGCTCTGCTTCCGCCTCATCCCGGTCGAGTGGGCCGCGATCGAGGCGCAGTTCTTTCAGGAACTTCCACGCCCTACCGACCTCGGGACCTGGGCGAACCCCCAGGATTTCCATGATCGCGTTGCCATCGAGATCGGGGCGCACGCGGGCGAGGTCTTCTTCGGCAGCGAGACGCTCGATACGAACTTCAATGTCGTCGTAGGTGGCCTGCAGCGCAGCGGCCCGACGCTTGTTGCGCGTCGTGCAATCCGCTCGAACCAGCTTGTGCAGTTTGTCGAGCAGTGGACCAGCGTCGGTGACGTAGCGGCGGACCGCTGAATCCTTCCACTGGCCCTTACCGTACCCGTGGAAACGCAGGTGCAAAAAGACCAGTTGAGAGACGTCGTCGACCATTTGCTTCGAATATTTGAGTGCCCGCATCCGCTTGCGGGCCATTTTGGCGCCCACCACCTCGTGGTGATGGAAGCTCACGCCGCCGCCCGCCTCGTTGCGTTTGGTGTCGGGTTTGCCGATGTCGTGGAGAAGCGCCGCCCAGCGCAGCACCAGATCCGGGTCGCCGTCTTCGAGTTCGATCGCCTGACGCAGCACCGTCAGCGAATGCCAATAAACGTCTTTGTGCTGGTGGTGCTCGTCGATTTCGAGTTTCATCGCCGGGATTTCCGGGATGATGCGCTGCGCGAGCCCCGTCTCGACCATCATGTCGATACCTTCAATCGGGTAGTCCCCGAGAATGAGCTTGTCGAGTTCGCTGCGCACCCGCTCCGCGGTGATCCGGTCGATCTGCGACGCCATGTCAACAATCGCCTCATGCACGCGGGGTGCGAGCGTAAATCCCAGTTGAGAGACAAAACGCGCCGCCCGCAACATGCGCAGCGGGTCATCGTTAAACGAATCCTGCGGCGCCGACGGCGTATCGAGGACACCGGCCAGCAGCGCGTCCATACCGCCCAGCGGATCCACAAACTCACGAAGCTCGCCCGGACCGACCCGGACAGCCATCGCGTTCACCGTGAAATCGCGGCGCACCAAATCATCTTCGAGACTGTTGCCGTACTGGACGAGCGGGTTCCGTGACACCCGGTCATAGGCGTCCGCGCGGAACGTGGTGATTTCAATCTGTTGATCGTCCTTGACGGCACTGACCGTCCCGAACGCGATACCGGTGTCCCACTGGTTATCGACAAACCCGCGCAGCAGCTCTTGAACCTTCTCCGGCCGCGCATCGGTAGTGAAATCCAGATCCGTGCCGAGACGACCAAGGACAGCGTCACGCACCGAACCGCCCACCAAATACAGCTCGTGACCTGCCGCAGCAAACCGATCGCCGAGCGGAGTGAGCACATCCGACAGCTGCCGCAGCGCTGCGTCAGCGGCGGCGAGCAGTCGAGCACGGCGTTGCGGATCAGGGGTAGGGGCATTCACGTCCTTGGAGCTTACCGACGTGGGCAAACCCAGGTCCGTCCACGCACGTGCCACCGAACCCGTCAGGTGGCAAGTTCTGGTGCGTTCTCCAACTACTATCGAGAATGTGTCCGGTGCCGAACGAGCCAGAAAGAACCGCCGCAACACGCGGCGGCGCAGTGGCGTCGGCAAAACCGCGCGTCCGCGATTGCGGACAGTCCGGGAAACATCCGCTGGTGGAATCGTTGTCGCCGGGTGGGGTGGCCCGCCAGAACAACTCTGCGCAGCCCTCATTGGCCGCACTGACCGTCGCGGCCGCCTGCTGTGGT
Organism: Rhodococcus sp. (in: high G+C Gram-positive bacteria); assembly: GCA_012515885.1. Taxonomy (GTDB): domain Bacteria; phylum Actinomycetota; class Actinomycetes; order Mycobacteriales; family Mycobacteriaceae; genus Rhodococcus_F. Next base: position 904 of record JAAYXN010000028.1, on the reverse strand, counting down.
CGCTCCCCAAAGGCCACATCGAGCAGGGCGAAACCGCCGAGCAGACCGCGATGCGGGAAGTGAAAGAAGAAACGGGAATCCACGGCGAAGTCCTCGCCGCGCTCGGCAGCATCGACTACTGGTTCGTCACTGAAGGTCGACGCGTCCACAAGACCGTCCACCACTATTTGATGCAGTTCCGTGGCGGCGAACTCTCCGATGAGGACATCGAAGTTACTGAAGTCGCTTGGGTTCCGCTCAACGAACTGGGATCACGCTTGGCCTACGCCGACGAACGCAAACTGGCACAAGTTGCTGGCGAACTCATCGCCAAACTGCCTGAGGCTCCACACACACTGGGGCCAGACGCCGGATGATCCGCGTGCTGCGAAGCGTCGAGGTGTCTCGCCTCGCCACGCTGATGGTTCTGGCGTCCGTCCTAGCGGTACTTGTTGGTGGCGCCGTGCTCACCGGCCCCGCTCCCGCTGCGGCTACACCGGCCAGCCACACCCAAAACACTCAGGACACGACGCAGCAGCCGCAGTTTTTGCAGCTGCACATCGATGAGGTGACCCCGACGGTCGTCACCACCGGCAGTCCCGCAACGCTCACGGTCAGCGGACGCGTCGAAAATATTGGTGATCGCTCCGTCGAAGACATCTCGGTGCGCCTGCAACGCGGGCCGGAAATCGCCTCCAGCGATGCGCTACGCACCTCCCTGACCATGGACCAAGCCCGCTACGACACCGTCGGCCGGTTTGAAACGGTCTCCGACGGCCTCGACCGCGGTGAAGAAGCACCATTCACGCTCACCATGCCGTTCGCGGCCAGCACCGGCAGCAATCCCGAACCGGCACTGAACATCACCTCACCGGGCGTGTATCCGGTACTCGTCAACGTCAACGGCACCCCCGACTACGGCGGA
>JAAYXN010000445.1 GCA_012515885.1 Rhodococcus sp. (in: high G+C Gram-positive bacteria) | reverse complement strand
GGGACTGGGGTGAGTCAGTGCTGGGTATTGACCCGAGCACCGAGCCGCGCAACGTGTCAACGCGCGAGGAATCGCTCGAATCCCTCAAGGCGGTTGCCGCGCGTACTCACGGCCCACTAACGGTGCAGGCCTACGAATCTGCACGACGAAGCGACGAGACACCCGCTAACACAGTCATGTTGCGATGCGACACCTGGGCAGAAGCACTCGTTGACGCCGGGTTATCCGAACGAATGTCAACCAAAGCCCGCTTCCGGTACGACCAAATCAAGGACGCTGCCGAGGCGCCCAAAGACGCTACCCGGTGAATCGGCGGTAGACCGCGGCGAGAATCTTGCCAGCCTGCGGGTCAGAGTTGAGCGGTGCGAGAACCCGGAAACGTTCACCGCCGCACGACATGAAAGCCCCAGCCATCAAAACCCGCAGTTCATAGCTGGTTTCTATACAGTCGGCCACGAAACCTGGCGAGCACGCTAAGACCGAACGAACACCTTCCCCGGGCAGGGCTTGAGCGCGGTCCAGCGTCGCGGGACCCAACCAACGGCCCGGGCCGAACGTCGACTGATAAGTGATCTCCCATTCGAAACTTGGGCAGTCAGGGTGCGCAACTATCGCTGCAGTGGTCGCCCGGCAACGGTCGGCATAGTCCACTGGCCCGTGTCTCTTCCGCTCTGGCACCGAGTGGTAAGAGAAGACGACCTTGTCGACCGGTCCGTCAGCCAACGCCTCCGCCAGCTGCTCCACGTACCAAGCGACGTACTCAGGCTGAGTCGCCCAGTCCCGCACCGTCGTGATTACCGGCCCGTCCGGGTGAGCCCTCTCAAATGCCGCCACCTGGTCAATCACTGGCGCAACAGTCGAAGGCGCGTACTGCGGGAACAGCGGCAACACCGTCACTTCATCAACTTGCCAGTCACTCAATGTCTCAGCGATGCCCGGCCGCGTATAGGTCATGGCGTAGCGCACCTCGACCTGATCCAGCTGTTCCGCCAGCTGATCCCGCTGCGCCACGGTGTACGCCATCAACGGCGACCCCTCTGGCGTCCACACCCGCTCGTACTGCTCAAGAATGCGGCCCGGCCGCTTCGGCAAAACAAAGCACCGCAGAATCGGCTGCCAGAGCAGCCGCGGCAGGTCAACAACGCGGCGATCAGAAAGAAACCTGCGCAGGAAAGACCGAATTCTCTCTTCCGAGAGTTCCTCAGGGCTACCGAGATTGACGATCAGGCAGCCGCGACGAACTTCCTGCTGACGTGGCACCCTCCGACGCTACGTGCCGACGACCTGAGGTGTCCAACAGCTCTTTACGCAGTTCACGGCGTCACAGCAACCGTTGCCGCACCGGTCGCCCGCCAGCCCGCCCCCAATACCAGTCGGTCACATGCCGCGTCACCATCCACCCATCCCGCATCCGAACCCTGGCCGACGGCCCCTCTCACCCGCTAGATCGAATACCATCGGAAGCGCGTCACCAGGTCGCTCGTATAAGCCAGCCGATATGGGGCTGGTGTCTCTACCCGGGAGCCGTTAACTCCCGGACTACGAGCGCCAGGTCTTGTCTTGCGTGCGCAAGACGGCTTTGACGACGGCC
>JAAYXN010000444.1 GCA_012515885.1 Rhodococcus sp. (in: high G+C Gram-positive bacteria) | reverse complement strand
GCGTGTCATTCGAGAGGGCGTCGCGTCGTATCTGCCTGACACCGATCCTGACGAAACCGATGAATGGTTGCAGTCTTTCGATCAACTACTCGATCGGTCCGGCCCCACCCGCGCCCGGTATTTGATGCTGCGCATGCTCGAACGAGCCGGCGAAAAGCATGTCGCGCTACCAGCGTTGACGTCGACCGATTACGTCAACACCATTCCAACGGAAAGCGAACCCTGGTTCCCTGGCGACGAGGACGTCGAACGTCGTTATCGCGCGTGGATTCGGTGGAATGCGGCCATCATGGTGCACCGTGCTCAACGTCCCGGTGTTGGTGTCGGCGGCCATATTTCGACGTATGCGTCGTCGGCGGCGTTGTATGAAGTGGGGTTCAATCACTTCTTCCGCGGTAAAGACCACCCTGGTGGTGGCGACCAGATTTTCATTCAGGGCCATGCCTCGCCGGGCATCTATGCGCGTGCGTTCCTCGAAGGTCGGATCAGTGAACAGCGCCTTGACGGGTTCCGGCAGGAACACAGTCATCGTGGGGGAGGGCTCCCGTCCTATCCACATCCACGGCTGCTTCCCGAGTTTTGGGAGTTCCCGACCGTGTCTATGGGTTTAGGCCCTATGAACGCGATCTACCAGGCCCGCTTTAACCACTACCTGCATGATCGAGAGTTGAAAGACACCTCAGATCAGCATGTTTGGGCGTTCCTCGGTGACGGCGAAATGGACGAGCCTGAATCGCGAGGTCTCGCACACGTCGCGGCCACGGAAGGGCTCGATAACCTCACGTTCGTCGTTAACTGCAACTTGCAGCGCCTGGACGGGCCGGTTCGCGGCAACGGCAAGATCATTCAGGAATTGGAGTCGTTTTTCCGCGGCGCCGGATGGAATGTCATCAAAGTGGTGTGGGGGCGTGAATGGGACGCGCTGCTGCACGCGGACAAGGACGGCGCGCTCGTCAACCTCATGAACGTCACCCCCGACGGCGACTACCAGACGTACAAAGCCAACGATGGTGCGTTCGTGCGTGAACACTTCTTTGGTCGCGATCCACGCACCAAAGAGCTGGTGAAAAACCTGTCCGATCAGGACCTGTGGAACCTCAAGCGAGGCGGCCACGACTACCGCAAAATCTACGCGGCGTATGCGTCGGCGCTCGCCCACAAGGGGCAGCCGACGGTCATCTTGGCGCACACCATTAAGGGCTACACCCTCGGCAAACACTTCGAGGGCCGCAACGCCACCCACCAGATGAAGAAGCTGACGATCGAGGACCTCAAGGATTTCCGGGACGCGCAGCGCATCCCCATCTCTGACGAAGAGTTGGAGAAAGATCCGTACCTGCCGCCCTACTACCACCCGGGCCCGGATTCTCCTGAGATCCAGTACATGCTCGATCGTCGACGTGCTCTCGGTGGGTTTGTTCCGCAGCGTCGCACCGACGCCGCGCCACTACCGATGCCCAAAGAAGAACTCTTCGCCATTGGGCGTAAAGGCTCCGGGAAGCAAAACGTCGCGACGACGATGGCGTTCGTGCGGATCATGAAAGAGCTGCTGCGCGACGAAAAGATTGGTCCCCGGATCGTGCCGATCATCCCGGACGAGGCCCGCACCTTCGGTATGGACTCGTGGTTCCCCTCGCTGAAGATTTACAACCGGTTGGGGCAGCTCTACACGTCCGTGGACGCTGATTTGATGCTCGCGTACAAGGAAAGTGAACGCGGCCAGATCCTGCATGAGGGCATCAACGAGGCCGGCTCAACCGCATCGTTTACTGCGGTCGGATCGTCCTACGCCACCCACGGTGAGCCGATGATTCCGCTCTACATCTTCTATTCGATGTTCGGTTTCCAACGCACGGGGGACGGCCTGTGTGCTGCCGCGGACCAGATGAGCCGAGGGTTCGTTCTCGGTGCTACCGCCGGGCGAACCACCCTCACCGGTGAGGGACTGCAGCACGCAGACGGTCATTCGATGCTGCTCGCGGCCACTAACCCCGCCGCGGTGACCTATGACCCGGCGTTCTCCTACGAGATCGC